>NZ_VPDB01000046.1:0-25509 GCF_013417925.1 Acinetobacter sp. YH12218 | reverse complement strand
GGTGCTGCAATGCGCAAGCTTATACATCTGTGTTATGGCGTTTTAAAACATCAGACTGCCTATCAAAGAGATTATTTATTGGTCGAATAATCTCAAAACCTGATTGACTACCAAGACGGTATCTCAGTATGCTAATTATCATGGTCAAGCATGGACTTATTCAAACGAAGAAGATTTATTCGGAAGTGTACGCGCTGAATATGACTTAACCGATGCAACGACAGCCTATGCAGCATATGGTTTTCGCAAATCAGAAGAAGCCGGTGTTTACTCAAGTCAACAATTAAGTGATACTGCAGCAGGAACGGCAAAACTTTCTGCATCGATGATTCCACGTAAAGATCGTAATCACTCAGCAGAACTGGGTGTGAAAACTCAATTTGAAACAAGTGCTTTAAAACATCAAGTGGTCGCTTCTGGTTCTTTATATCGTGCAGATAAACGCTATAGCTATGGTTATGCCACCAGTTTGAATGATAATTTTTATGATCCAATTTACACCGAAGATTCAAACATTGACAAATGGTTGGGGGTAGAAGGGACTTATCCAAAAGCAGGTGTCAGTACCTTGAAAAGTTTTGCCTTGGGCGACAATATTTCGATGTTAGATGATCGTTTGACCCTCATGCTTGGTGCGCGTTATCAAGAAGTTGATCAAGACGTATATTCTTACGGAACCTATAAATACAATATTAATAAAAATCAGCTTACTCCGGCATTAGGCGTGAGTTATAAATTAACGCCTGAATGGTCTATGTATGCCAATTACATCGAAGCTTTGGTTCAAGGCGAAGCGATTTTGGATAGTGAAGGTAATAACTTTATTGCCGATCCATTTGTCTCGAAACAAAAAGAACTGGGCGTGAAATATGAAAATGGCTTGATTGGCGGAACATTGAATTATTTCTATACAGATCGCCAAAAAGCCTCAGTGAATAGCTCAGGGACTGCACAAATCAGTCAGGCGACGAATATTCACCAAGGGCTTGAATTTAATGCCTATGGTCAATTAACAGATTCAATCAAAATATTGGGCGGCGTAACTTGGATTGATACCGAACAAAAAGATACATACCAAGGTTTATTTGATGGACATCGTGTGATCGGTGTGCCGGAGTTCCAAGCCAATGTCGAAGCGGATTGGAAACTGCCAATTGAGCAAGATGTCAGTGTAAATGGGCGTGTTGTATATACGGGTTCAACTTATGCAAACAATGCCAACACATTGAAACTTAAAGATTGGACACGTGTAGATTTGGGTGCAAACTATAAAACGCAAATTAAGAGTGTACCCACCAGTTTGAATTTTAGTGTGACTAATGTTTTAGATAAAGACTATTGGGCTTCAGCATCGGTGAACGACTATACATATTTGTCACTAAGCGAACCTCGAACATTTAAATTGAGTGCAACATTTGATTTCTAATAGTGTTCAATGATTTCTTAATGATTGTTTCTAATTGAATACCTTAAATAATTAGCTCTGAATGATTGTTAAGAAATGACTCAAATAAAAATGCCCCAAATTTGGGGCATTTTTTGTTTTAAGCAAAACGCTTTAAATCAATTAAAGTACTGCTTTTAAGCGACGAATGACTTCTTCACATTGGGCAATATCAGCAACAAGGGCTAACCGGACATGGTTTTCACCCGGATTACCTTGTGCAGTATCACGCGATAAATAACGGCCTGGAAGCACTTTAACGTGTGCTTTTTCCATGAGCATTTTGGCAAAGCTTTCATCATTATCCACTTTTAACCAGTAGTAGAACCCTGCATCAGGTTTTTGTAATGGTAGTAGGTGACCCAGTTCGCGTTGGAATAATTCAAATTTTGCACGGTACTGGACGCGGTTTTCTTCGACGTGTGCTTCGTCATCCCAAGCTGCAATTGAAGCTAACTGGTGTTGAACAGGCATCGCAGCGCCATGATAAGTACGGTATTGTAAATAAGGTTTTAAAAGCGCAGCATCACCTGCAACAAAGCCAGAACGCATACCCGGTAAGTTTGAACGCTTAGACAGTGAGTGGAATACCACGCAGTTCTTATAATCATCACGGCCCATTTCAGCACAGACTTCAAGCAGACCAACAGGTGCTTCATCAAACCAAAGCTCTGAGTAGCATTCATCAGATGCAATCACAAAATTATATTGGTCAGACAGTGCAATCAGTTTTTTAAACTGTTCTTTAGAAAGTACCGCACCTGTAGGATTACCCGGTGTGCAGACAAACAGTAAAGCGGTTTTTTCCCAAACTTCAGCTGGCACAGCGTCAAAGTCGCCAAGGTAGTTATTTTCTTCTGTACAGTTAATGAAGTAAGGTTCTGCACCCGCAAGTAAAGTTGCGCCTTCATAGATTTGGTAGAACGGATTTGGCATCACCACATATGGGGCATCTTCACGTTTAATCAAAGCTTGTACAAACGAGAAGATCGCTTCACGTGTACCTGATACAGGCAGGACGTTGGTGTCTGCACTGATGCTATTGAGTTTAAAGCGACGGGTTAACCAATTTGCAATACTTGTGCGAAGCTCAGGTAAACCCTTGCTGTTTGGGTAAGTTGATAAGTGTTGAAAATTATCAATAATGGCCTGTTTCACAAACTCCGGTGCAGGATGCTTTGGCTCACCAATCGATAGGGGAATCAAAGGCAACTCTGCGGGTTTCACATCCTGAAATAGCTTATTTAGCTTTTCAAATGGATAAGGGTGCAATAATGACAAACTGGAGTTCATGGAATGGATACCGATCAATTTAAGTTAATGATGACTACAAACCTGATTCGAAGCTTCATCGAGTGCTGACTTTAATTGTGCAGCAAACGTTTCTGCTTCTGAATCGCTCATAGGTGAGCCATCTTTTTTAGTGACATAGAAAATATCTTCAGCACGTTCACCGAGCGTCGCAATTTTCGCAGAGTGAATATCTAGGCCTTGCATCATAAATAAACCACCGACTTTAGCAAGTAAGCCCGGATGGTCAAGTGTCGCAATTTCAACCATATTTTGTTGAAGCGCTTCATTAAAAGAAATACTCACGGTATTTTCAATATCAAAATGACGCAGTTGACGTGGAATACGACGTTGCATCAGGCCTGGGTACTTGTCAGATTGGCTCAAGGCTTTTTTGAGCGCTTCAATAACGGTTTGTTCACGTTCAGGATCTGTTAATAAGGTGCCAAAACGGTCAAGTACAACATAGGTGTCCAAACTAAATGCAGTGGATGCTGTGATAATCCGAGCATCTTGAACGTCTAGATTCATTCTGTCCATAATTGCCACTGTGGTCGCAAACAAGTTAGGTTGATCTTGAGTGTAAATAAAGATCTGTACCGCATCTTGTGCAAATTTACGATGTGCTCGCATCATCACCAATGGTTCTGCATTATTGCCATGTTTTAAAATGGCGCGTGTATGCCATGCGATTTCATCGGCAGATTCTTTTAGGAAATATTCATCACCGAGTTCTTGCCAAACAGTTTCTACATCGTAGAGCGCAAAATCATTGACTAACAGTTCGCTGGCCGCAAATTTAGTGTCTTCAATCAGCATTGGATAGTCTACAGGACGACCTAAACCTGAACGAATCACATCACGTGCTTGTGTATACAGTTGACGCATGAGTGATGCACGCCATGTATTCCAAAGCGTCGGATTGGTTGCGTTGATATCAGCAACTGTCAAGGTGTAGAGATAGTCGAGATGCTCCATATCGCCCATTTTCTCAGCAAATTCTTTCACCACATCTGGATCGGAAATGTCTTTTTTCTGAGAAGTAACGGACATCAATAGATGGTTTTGAATCAACCATGCGACAAGGTTGCATTCACGTTCAGTAAACCCATGGGTACGGCAGAATTTAATTGCATCTGCTGCACCAAGTTCACTGTGGTCACCGCCGCGACCCTTGGCGATATCATGGAAAATTGCCGCTAAATAAACAATGTCACGGCGCGCCAGTCGTTGGAATACGGAGCTAACGACAGGGAAGTCCTTAGCAAATTCAGGCTCTTTAAAACGGTTTAAATTACGTAGTAGTAATAGGGTATGGGCATCGACAGTGTAAATATGGAACAAGTCATATTGCATGAGTCCCATGATTTGCCCAAAGGCAGGAATATAGTTGCCGAGCACGCCATAACGTTTCATCGCCACCATGGTGTCGTATAAACGGTAGGGTGAGCGAATGATCGCCATAAATAAGGCTTGATGTGCAGGATTGTCACGGAAGTTCTGATCAATACGTTTTGCTGCAAGTGACAATAGACGTAAAGTTCGGGCACGAATCCCTTCAATTTCTGGACGATTCGCCAAGAGGTAGAAAATTTCTAGAATAGCACTTGGATTTTCAGAGAAAATTTTATGATGCTGTACCGCTAATTTGCCATCGACTAATTTGAAGTTAGCATTGATCTCTTCAATTTTACGTTCATAGTCAGGCAAGCGTGGCGTAATGACAGATTCATTAAAATAAGCCAAGAGCATTTCATTTAACGTCGTCACTTGCTGAGCGCTACGGTAGTAACGTTTCATGAACTGTTCGATTGGATAATTCGGTGATTTACCTTCTTCACGTTGATAGCCAAATTTAGCGGCAATGTCACGTTGATAATCAAACAATAATCGGTTTTCGTCGCGCTTGGTTAAGCGATGTAAATGATGACGAATTTCCCAAAGAAAGCTTTCTGTTTCTTCAAGAACGCCAAGTTCAAACTCTGAAATAAAACCCAAATGTACAAGGTCATAGATGCGATTGACACGGAAATGACGCTTAGCAATCCATCCGATTTGGTTGATATCACGGATACCGCCGGGCGCATTTTTAATATCGGGTTCTAAGTTGCTTTCGGTATTGTTATGTTGAGCATAGCGTTTGGCTTGCTCTTGCATTTTGGCATCATAGAAGGTTTTATCCGTCCATGTCTGTGACACGATACGGCGTGGCCATTTGGCTAGGTGTTCATTGCCCACAATCAAACGTGCTTCAATCAAAGCTGTTGCTACAGTTAAATCATTGGTGGCTTGAGCAACACAATCATTAATAGTACGCACACTGATGCCCGGTTTGAAATTACCAACATCCCAAAGTGTGGAAATAAAGCTAGAGATGAGTTTTTCTTGTTCTGGGCTGATTTCATCCTCAGACAAAATCATGATATCGACGTCGGAGTATGGCAGCATTTCACGGCGACCATAGCCACCTACAGCAAACAAACCGAGATCGGTTTGGTCGAGTTCAGCATGTGTCCATAAGAACTTTAAAGCTTCATCGATTAGATTCGATCGCGCCAAAATCACATCACGAATCGACTGTCCATTTTCAAAGCATTCCTGTAGCTGATTTTCAACATCTGAGCGCCATTGGTTAATCGCCTGAATGTCGTGGTTACTTTTAATGTAATTCAGCAGAGGAAGCGTATTGATCATGAACAGTGGTCCGTTAAGGTGTTACAAACTTAGTTTTGTTGAACACTGACTTGTTGTGCAGCATGTTGAGCAAGTTCACGCGCGTGATCTGTGGTTTCAGCGCGTGCTGTTGCTACGCCCATACGGCGACGTTTAAAGCCTTCTGGTTTACCAAAGAGGCGTAAATCGGTGTCTGGATTAGCCAAAGCAAGATTTAAGCCAGTAAATGATAAATTGGTATCATCCACGCCTGCATAGATGACTGCGCTCGCAGCAGTACTGTGTCGAGCAGTATTCACAGGCAGACCAAGAATGGCACGTGCATGCAGTTCGAATTCGCTTTGGAATTGCGATGCAAGAGTGACAAGGCCTGTATCGTGTGGACGAGGTGATACCTCACTAAACCATACTTTATCGCCTTTGACAAACAGTTCCACCCCAAAAATGCCACATCCACCTAATGCAATGGTTACTTTATTGGCAATACGCTTGGCTTCCTCTAATGCAAGAGCAGTCATAAGTTGTGGCTGCCAACTTTCAACATAGTCACCAGAGTCTTGGCGGTGGCCAATTGGGTCGCAAAATGATGTTTCAATTTCACCTGTTTCTGCATTTTTAGCTCGAACAGTCAGCAGGGTGATTTCAAAGTCAAAGTCAATTTGTGATTCCACGATCACGGTGCCTTGATTTACACGTCCACCTGTTTGTGCATATTCCCAAGCAGCATCGACTTCATCAAAGCTTTTTACACGTGACTGTCCTTTACCCGAAGACGACATGACAGGTTTAACAAAGTTTGGATAGCCAATGTCATCGCATGCTGCACGGAACGCTTCAAGGGTATTGGCAAATCGGTAGGCTGAAGTCGGGAGTCCAAGCTCTTCGGCAGCTAGACGGCGAATCCCTTCACGATTCATTGTTAGGTTGACAGCTTTTGCAGAAGGAATGACAGTGGCAATCTTTTGTTCTTCAATCTCGACCAAAACTTGAGTCGCAATAGCTTCAATTTCAGGAACAATCAAATGAGGCTTCACTTGAGAAATTAAAGCTTTAAGTGCCTCAGGATCTGCCATATTTAAAGTATGAGAAAAATGTGCAACTTGCATGGCAGGAGCATGGTCATAACGATCGGCAGCATGAACTTCTACACCCAAACGTTGCAATGAAATCACAACTTCTTTACCGAGTTCACCAGAACCTAACAGTAAGACTTTATACGCTGAAGACTGAAGTGGAGTACCAATAGTGACGCTCATGTAAATCATCCATGCTTGATTTTATGGGAATTTAAGCATAGCAGAACTTGTTCGAGAGATAAGCGAGTGTTCACATAAATAAATGATATTGTCCAACAATTTTTTTTATATATTTATGGGTAAGCGTTCGTCTAATTATTTACCTGTGAAAATCTTTAAAAAGTGGTATTTATTTGTTTTTTATTTAAATTTACTTTAAATATACCTGCATTTTTTACAGATGCAGGGAATGGCTCAATATCCAAATTTGCACATTGAAGCGCACAAAGCTGTATAGATGTTTGGCGGAAATTGGGCTAGTACAGCAATCCGAGCAGTGGTGCGACACATATGCATAAAATCAATATTAAGCCAATTAAAATGGCAGTGAAATAGAGTGCGTCTGCAACTACCGATAGAATGTGAAATGATGAATTGAGCCATGAACTGAGGCTAAAAATGCACAATAGAAAAATCAATAAAAAACCCGCCAGCTGCAGAAAATTGCTGAACAGACGAGGCATCGATATGTGTGAAAACATCAGGCGACGTGGATGTAAGAGCAGAATCTGCTGTGTGCAGTTATATAAGCCCACAATCTTTTGTTGCTGATTTTTCTCTATATAAATGGCGCGGATCTGATCTGCTGGTTGGCAATGTACAGCGCAGAAATTACCACTGAACAGCTGGCTTTGAATGAAGCATTGAAAATATACGCTTTCGATGGGTTTTTGCAGTCCCCAGCTTAATTCAGATGGTTGTCTAGAATGATATAAATTTTGCCTTGAATAAAATGGAACTTTGCCATCTATTGGTTTTCGCTAGATTTTTTATGTTATGCGTTGACTATCTCATAAATATTGCTAATTAAAAAGCACAGGCTGAAGAAGCTTGTACTTGAGGGGGATTTGGATTGTCGCTGACTCAGCTTTAGAGATGAAAAGGTATATAGGTATAGACTAAGCCATAAGTCAGTGCCGCAGTCAGCGTAGCAGGTACAATTTTCTTAAACTTGAAATACAAGCCTGCAAGCACAGCAAATCCAACTAACATGGCAAAGCTTTTATTTGGGGTTTCAAGCAGAGGCGGTAAGGTTGCAACCACCAACATCGAACTAATTGCAGCGATACCAATCGAGCCCAAAGCGATTTTGAGCCATAAAGAACCACGCTGCTGTGAACCTTGCTGAAATTTCTGAATTACAAAAAATGGCCCAAACCGTGATGCAAAATTCGCAATTCCGACCAAGATCCCGACCAAGATAATTTCTAGATTCATGATGCTTCACCCATATGTTCAGGATCAGGTTTTTTTAAGACATAATGTTTGAATAAACCGGCAAAAATACCAGAAGAAATACCGATAAAAATCGCGGCAGACAAGTCGATAAAGTAGCAGGCAATCGCAGAAACAATAATTGTAACCGTGACCACAAATGTATGTTTTTTCTCAAATGCTGCGAGTAAAAAGCTTAAAAACAATGCAGGCAGTAGGAAATCGAGTGCAGCTTGTAAAAATTGTGGAAGGTTGCTGACTTGATCGGCAAATAAACCGCCTAAAAATGAGCCGGTTGCCCATGACAGCCAACTAAATAAGCTGAGTCCTAGCATCCAAGATTCTGACCATTCTTGACGACGTTGCGACAGTTTGATCATACCTGATGCAAAAACTTCGTCGGTTAAACCCCAAGCCCACACTGCAGTCTTTTTTAAGTTGAGTCGGTCTTGAATCAGGTTTTGTAAGGCAGGACCATAGAGTAAATGGCGGATATCGAGGGCAATTACAGTAAGAGCAGTCATCCAAATAGATGTTCCACTTCCCAGTAACGCAACGACGAGAAATTGACTGGCACCTGCATACATAGAGCAAGATAAAAATAAGGCTTCCCACGCAGTGAAACCAAATTGAGTCGCAGAAACCCCAAATGCAAAAGAAACAGGAAGATAGGTAAAGATAATGGCTTGACTATCTTTAGCACCTTGCCAAAAACCCGCAGGCTGAACTGTAGGAAGTTTGTGCTCAGACACGACACACCTTTGAAAGAGTTGAACAACAGGTCAAATGATGATTGAGTATTGTACTCGAATTCACTAGCATATTGCCGAATATGTTTGCTGAAATGAGCCGGATATGCAGAGGTTGAAGATGCGTGGGATACTGATTGTTTCATTATTGAGCAGCACGGTGTTGTTGCAGGCCTGTGGTAATGATGGAGCTGAACAAGCTCAAGTTGAAATTAAAGCAGCACCCAAATTAACCAATGATGCAACGGAGTATGCTGCCAAAGCTTGGGCGTTTATCAATGAAGTCGATCCGATTGTTTATACAAAGCAAGTCGATCAGATGGAAGAGAAAGTTCGTGTTCCAGCGCGTAAATTGAGTACGGAATGGCGGATCAATGTCAAAATGACCGATTCTGTGACTGAAGGTAAATATGCACTGTGTCGTAAGGCTTTAACAAGTCTGGAAATTTGGGCACGTGAAAGTATTGATCAGAGTTCGACTGTTGCACAAAAGCAAGCAGATTATGAGCGTGATAAAAATCAATGCAAAGGTGCGATTGAAAACCCTGAACTCGGAAATACCGATCCGAAAAAAGTAGGCGTTTAACTTGATCAAAGCAGTGAAGTTTCACTGCTTTTTTTTGGGAAAATATCAAAAAACAAGAATAAATCTATAAGAGAGGATTGGAAAATCCTCCTAAAAGCATCGCTATTTCATATAAAAAATAAATCAGACTGCTGTCTTTGCGTTGAGCTTAGTTTCAAATTTACATGTTTATTTTTTGAATTTAAATAGATAAAGCATTGATTATTAAGTACATAATTATTTTTTTATAAAGATTCATTGATAAAAAACACTCCATTTTAGAACGCCAGTTGCCGGGCTTTCTTTTTGATTAATATTTTTAATATATTAATAATACAAAGTATGGATAATGTGGTAAAAAATTAAAATTATCATTATTTGATAAAGTGTGTAAAAATAACTGCGTAAAAGATGAAGTATGTAAATTAAATTAAAGACGTTGAATAGGTGATTAAGATGAAAAAAACATTAATGATGTTGTCGGTTTTGGCTGTTTTGACTACAGCAGTCAATGTACAAGCAGCGACTGAAGACAAATCAGAAGCATCAACTCAAGAAGTTGCAGCATGTACAAATGGTTTTGACAGTGTAAATGTTTGCCAATTATTGTCTTGATCAAAACTTAATAAAGTAAAGTGCTACAAATAAAAGCAAAATAACCATAAAGAATCATTCTGGTGCAATTAAATGCACTTATTTAAATCACAAATGTCAGACATCATGCATAGGAAGTGCATGAGCAATCTGATGTAACTGCGCTAGATCTAAAACTTCAATTTGTTTAAACGCAACACGAAGCACCTGTATTTTTTCCAACTGCTGAAGCTCCTGATTGACTGATTGTCTTGAGCAATTCATCAGTTGCGCGAGTTGTTCCTGCGAGATATGTATGGTGTGTTGTTCAATTTCCAAATGATTTCCATATCCATTCAAGATAAACAGCAGACGCTGTGCGAGACGTTGACTTAAACTTTGCGTTTGTAAGGCAATGAGTTCCATAAAGGCATAGCGAAGCTTTTGACTGGTGAGCTGGGCAATATGAAACCAAAACTCAGGATGTTGTTGTAATAATTGCTGGATTGCTTGAGCCGGTAAGTGTAATAAGGTGGACTTTTTAGTACAGATGGCATCGTGAGAGCGAGGTAATTGGTCAACCAAGGATATTTCGCCAAACCACATAATCGGCTCAGCTATGGCGGCAATCGCTTCTTTGCCATGAATATCAATATAGCCTAAGCGAACTGCGCCTTCTAAGACCGCATACATACCATTAAAACGCTGTCCTGATAAAAAAACACGTGCGTCTTTTTCGAAAGTTAAGGTCAGGGCATGGTGGTAGATAAAGTCTTGGAAGGAAACATTTAAGCCTGAATACCACACATTTTTAGTGAGTTGATGCACATATTGAGCGTCCAGCACAGCATATCCTTATTTTATGGTCCAACTTGTCTATTAGCTGACAACTTTATTGATGCATTTTTTATATAGTGAAATGAGTGAATGAACAAGGAGTAAGTTGATGAGCAAACTTGAAAAGCTGCTAAGCCAATATGCAGCATATCATTTGGATCGAAAAAATGTGCTGACACATTTTGTGGGTATTCCGCTTATTGTATTTTCGATTATGTGTCTAACCGCACGAGCAGGGCTGATGATTTCAGGTTTTGAACTGACCCTTGCATTGTTGTTGATTATTGCCAGTGTCATTTATTACCTGAGTTTAGATAAAATTTTCGGTTTGATTATGCTTTTGGTGTTTGCAATCACATATCCCTTAGCTTTAATGATCGCAAAAATGAGCCTTATGTCATGGTTGATCTGGAGTGTGGGGATCTTTGTAGTGGGTTGGATCATTCAATTTATCGGTCATTATTATGAAAAGAAAAAGCCTGCGTTTATGGATGATGTCATTGGCTTGGCAATAGGGCCTTTATTTGTCCTAGCAGAGTTTGTGTTTCTACTAGGCTTTCGTAAAGAGCTTGAACAACGCATGCTGACAGAAGCAAGAAGACAGCGTGCAGAGATGGATGCAAAAGCATTACATATTGCTCAACCATAAATGAGTTGAATAAAAAAGCCGGATAATTCCGGCTTTTTTTGCGCGATGTATTGATTCTCAACTGTTTAGGATTTAACAGCTGCTTTATGTTGTTCCGCTGCGACCTTTTGTGCAGCGATTTTTGCTTTTGCGTCAGTATTTGCAGCTTTGGCAGCATGGGTTGAAGTTTTAGCTTCTGATTTTGCTTGTGTTGCAAGATGCTGTGCTTGAGCTGCATCATGTTTTGCTAATTTTTGATTATGTTTCACTTTGCTCTGAGCCAATTGGCTGGCTTGTTTTGCATCGTGTCGAGCGACTTTTGCATCATGCTGCGCAACTTGTGCTGCATGTGTAGCAGTACGTTCCTGATGTTTTGCATCTTTAGCAATAGAAACACAAGTACCACCTTTATGGTTTGCACCTGTACCACCTGTAAGTGTGGTGCCTTGTGGACATGCAAACGCAGTTGCACTAAGCATTGTAAAGATACCTGCTGTTAGAATTGTGCTGATTTTTTTCATTGCTATTGTTCTATGAAAATAGACATTAGTGCCTATGAGTAAATTTATAGCAGAACGGTAGCGATTTAAGTCGTTGCACTGTGGTGACTCGGCAACCAAATCATGTATTCGTGTCGATATAATTTTGTTTTTAAGTAGGTTTTAAGTTTTTAAATATGCTTATTTTTTGGCTTGAGCTTTTGCCTGAAATTAAAAAAGCCAGCAAATTGCTGGCTTCTTATGAGTACTGTCTTATACGTTAAAACGGAAGTGTAAAACATCGCCATCTTGAACGATGTATGTTTTACCTTCTAAACGCCATTTACCTGCTTCTTTAGCGCCGGCTTCACCGTTGTATTGAACGAAGTCGTTGTAGGCAACACATTCAGCACGAATAAAGCCTTTTTCGAAGTCAGTGTGAATCACACCTGCAGCTTGAGGTGCAGTTGCACCAATTTTTACTGTCCAAGCACGAACTTCTTGTACACCAGCTGTGAAGTATGTTTGAAGACCAAGTAAGCCATAACCTGCACGAATAACTACGTTTAGACCAGGTTCTTCCATGCCTAAAGCTTCAAGGAATTCAGCACGATCTTCATCTTCAAGTAATGAAATTTCTGCTTCGATTTGGTTGCAAAGGGGAACCACAATTGCATTTTCTTCAGCAGCTAATTTTTGCACTGCTTCTAAGTGAGGGTTATTTTCGAAACCATCTTCTGCAACGTTGGCAATATACATGGTTGGTTTAAGGGTTAAGAAGCCATAACCACGCACCAATTTACGTTCATCTTCATCAAGGTCAGCTGCACGCGCAGGTTTACCTTCATCCAGTAAAGGTAAGATTTTGTCTAAAACAGCTTTGGTCGCAATCGCTTCTTTATCGCCACCTTTTGCAGATTTTGCTAGACGTGTAATTGCTTTAGAAACAGCTTCTAAGTCAGCAAGTGCAAGTTCAGTGTTGATTGTTGCGATATCGTCAAGTGGATCAATTTTGCCATTTACGTGAATGACATTCTCGTCTTCAAAACAACGTACAACATGTGCAATAGCATCAGTTTCACGAATGTTGGCTAAGAATTGGTTACCAAGGCCTTCACCTTTAGATGCACCAGCAACGAGACCTGCGATATCCACAAATTCCATCGTGGTTGGGACAACACGTTGTGGGTTTACAATTTCAGCAAGTTTATCCATACGTGGGTCAGGTACAGGTACAATCCCAGTATTTGGCTCAATTGTACAGAATGGGAAGTTTTCAGCAGCAATCGCAGCTTTGGTTAATGCGTTGAAAAGCGTTGATTTACCAACGTTCGGCAGGCCGACAATACCACAGTTAAAACCCATGAAATAACTCACAAAGTATTATAAAAAAATTGTGGATGATTTTACATGAAAGCCATAATAAAGTCAGGTGATATGGGCAGGAGAATGTATATCTTATTGAATCGCGCAGAGATAGAGATGAATTCACGTCTGAATAATGCTTGAGTTGCACTACAGATGCAGAATAGGTGCAAAAATGACATTGTGTTTCAATAACACAGTGACTAAAGTATCCCTATAAAATTACTGGGTTTTATAAACTACAGTTACAACAAAAACTTGGAGCATTTATGCGAACTCTCTACCAGTTTCCACTCTCACATTTTTGTGAAAAGGCGCGCTGGTTACTCGATCACAAAGAGTTGGATTATGTGGCTCATAATTTAATGCCGGGTGTGCATCGTGCATTTGCACAGCTTAAAACAGGGCAAAACAAATTACCGATTTTACGTGATCAAGATCATTGGGTTGCAGATTCAACTCAAATCGCCTTTTACTTGGATGCGACCTACCCCGAACATAGTCTGATCCGTCCAGATGTCAAACTGCGTGAAGACGCTTTAGAAATTAATGAACTCTCCATTGAGTTAGGCCAACATGTGCGCCGTTGGGGGTTGGCACATGTATTAAATGAAAGTGAAGAATCACTTGATATTTTAATTGGTGAAAAAGGCTATTTACGTCAGTTTGAAAAATATTCAAAACCGATTATAAAGGCACTGGTTTCTAAGGGTTATCAATTAGATACAGATAAGGTTGCGGCTTCACGTGAGCGACTGGATGAAATTGTGGTTGATTTAAATCAACGTCTGATTGAACAAGGTGGGCGTTATTTTGTGGGCGACCGATTAGGTTTAGCCGATATTGCGGTGTGTTCAATGTTAGCGCCGTTATTAGAGGTTGTCGGAACGCCGTGGGAAAAAGAGCATGGCGAAACCTTGTCAGAAGAGTTCAAAGCTTATAAAGCCTATTTGAGCGATTTGCCTTTAGGTCAATATGTACAACGCATATACCAAACAGAACGGAATGCACGGGTAGATTGGCGTGGTGTATAAGCCCTTTATATAAAACTTTGCGTCATACTGCTTAAAAAAAGCGCGCCTAATGGCGCGCTTTTTTTTTTATAAGACTTTCAATCCTTAAATATAGCTTTGTTGTTGAATATCCAAAATATTCAGCACTGGACTGATACTATCGGCTTGTAAAGTATTCAGCGGCATAACTGGGTAGAAGATATTTCCTATCGCATCTTTAATACTTGGGATGATGGTGGAGATATCAAAATCACCTTGAGCAGAACCTAAATTTTCCAATAGGTCATTAATATTCGGTAATTGGCCCGTGAGGTTTTCAGTCAATTGGTTGAACTGATCCGTGATAGAACCAAGATCAATTTTTTCAGGAGCAAGATTGCCAAGTAAATCGCCAATATTTGGAATGGTCAGTTGATCGAGGAACTGCGTCGCTTCACCATTGCTGTCCATCAGAGCAATGACTGGTTTCAACGAATCAATCACTTGATTTAAATCAGTTGAAAGCTTCAGTAAGGATGGATTGTTGACCACATCCAAAATGGTGCTCACGCTATTTAATACATCATAAATCGCTTTGACGGTTTGCGCCTGATTCGTATCGATGACATCACTTTTTGCCAGTAAATCTAATAGCGGATTAAGTCCTTTGATCACCCCTGAAATGGTCTCAGGGATATTGCCTTGGTTGGCTGATGAAATGGCGGTCACTAGATTGGTCACACTTCCAATCACAGTCGGTAAAGCATGACTCAATTGTTCCATATCAATAGATGAGTTGTCTTTATTGATTGAAGCTAATAAAGGTAGGAGGGCACTCGTTGCACCTTGTGCAATTTGCCCAAAGTCGATGTTTCCAGAAGACGAGCTCCCAATCATCTGAATAATGGGTTGCACATATTCTAAAACTTGGCTGAGTGTATTGATAATTTGCGTTGAATCCGTTGACCCAGTTGCACTTTCAAGCATTGCGAGCAATGGTTTGATGGCATTTAGAGCGGTGCTGATATTGTCAGGAAGATTGCCTTGATTATTGGTGCTACTCAGTAAACTTTGCAAGCTGTTGACAATGGTAGGTAAAGATTGAACCAACTGATTCATCTCTGTTGAGCCAGCGTTGCTACCTAAGTTTTGTAGGAGTGGTTGCAGAGTTGTCATCAATGTCTTGAGTGCATCCGAATTTGAACCGTTATTGGATGTTAGACTTTGAATCGTGCTAATCACTTGGGGAAGCGATTTAGTCAGTGCGCTAAAATCAAAAGACTTTGTGCCACCTAAATTACCTAATAATCCTGTCAGCGTATCCGTGATGTTGGTTGTAGGTTTAAGCGGGCTAAGTAGGTTGCTGACCGTGCTGCTAATTGTACTGAGCTGTAGGGATGGACTAAGTACAGAACTTAATTTTGAGCTGAGTGAACTCAGTGATTTAATTGCCATGTTTATTCTTCCGTTTTTGTTTTTTTATATATTTATGAACAGCCGCTATTTTTTAAAGTAATTACCAAATCTAGTAAATAAGTGAAAAAAAGCAAAATGTGAAATAGAGCTCACATTGAAAAATATAGTAAAAATAAAAAATTGAAAAATATAAAATAAAATATATTTTCCTTTTATCTGAAATTGATTTATTCAGATCAATGGAATGCATTGAGAAGCTTTATTGGTAGGTTGTCTAAAGACGACATTTAGAATATAAAAACTAAGCTTTGGTGAAAAAACATTCATTTAAACACGATATTTATGCAAATTATTATGTTCATAATGCGTATGAGCTTTATTATTTTTAATAAATCATGCTATACATGAGAAAACTTGCACATAAATGCTGATTTTAAAACTTAAAATAACATTGAAAATGACAACAGGCGTTTGATGAATCGGGTTCATCAGCACTGTTTTCAAAAATGGCTGGAGTAGACTGATGGAACTAGACCGTTTTGATAAACAAATTTTAGAAATTTTGACCCATGAAGATGTCAATTTAAATGAACTGTCTGAGCGGGTGAATTTATCGGTCAGTTCAGTTCATCGTCGGATCAAACAATTGATTGATCACAATATTATCAGTGGTCTAAAACGTGAAATTAATTATCAAAAATTGGGCTTTAGTTTGCATGTGCTGCTGCAGGTGTCTTTGAGTAAGCATGATACAGACACCTTTGCTAAATTTTTAGAAGAATTAGAAAGTATCCCAGAAGTCATTAATGCATTTTTAGTGACAGGGCAGTCTGCCGATTTTATTGTGGAAGTCGTTGCACGGGATATGGAAAACTATAGTGAAATTTTACTCAAGCGCATTGGTAAAATTGAACACGTAGTTGCATTACATTCGAGCTTTGTAATTAAACAATATAATGTTTTTAACTGTAATGGCTTATTAAATAAGGTTTAAATGCAGCCCTCATATATAAACTCAAACAGTTGAAAGCTAGGCAATAAAAAACGCACCGAAGGGTGCGTTTTATACTTCACTCGATTGAATTATAGAGCTTCTAACTCAGCCATTACTTCATCGGTGAATTCAACGTTGGTATATACGTTTTGAACGTCGTCAAGATCTTCAAACATATCAATCATTTTGATGATTTTTTTCGCTTGTTCGATATCTGAAATTAACGCTTTAGTTGAAGGGTTCATCACCACTTCGGCGTTATCAGATTTTAAACCTGCTGCTGCTAGCGCATCCTGAACTTCACCGAAAGTTTCCGGTGTAGTGATAACTAAAATTTCTTCTTCGTCCACTTCGATGTCTTCAGCACCCGCTTCTAAAGCGATGTCCATGATTTGATCTTCTAAAGAAACATCTTCAAAAGTAATCTCACCACGTTTGGTAAACATATAAGCCACTGAACCTGCAGTACCTAAATTACCATCAGTTTTAGAGAAACAGTGACGAACGTCAGGAACAGTACGGTTCAAGTTGTCAGTCATTGTTTCAATGATGACAGCAACACCACCAACGCCATAACCTTCGTAAGTGACTTCTTTTAGATCAGCATTTTCTTCACCGCCGACACCACGTTGGATTGCACGGTTAATGGTGTCACGTGTCATGTTTGCAACTAATGCTTTTTCAACAACAGCACGTAAACGTGGGTTAGACGCTACATCACCGCCGCCTAAACGTGCAGCTGTCACGATTTCACGGATAAATTTTGTGAATACTTTAGCGCGGCTCGCATCTTGTTTTGCTTTACGATGCTTAGTATTAGCCCACTTGGAATGACCCGCCATGCGAAATATGCTCCTTGTAGATTGGCCTTATGCCTATCAAATTGAGCAAATTCTACCATAATGGCTTTTTTGTGTGAAAGTACTGGATTTCAGGAATTGAGTAGTTGAAAAAAAAATATCCAAATTTGAGAAAATAATAAGAAATGTCAAAACGCTCGTACTGTAATTTTTCTTATGATGAGAATCGGGCTGAAAGGGGAAGTTCGATCTTGTTATAAAAGGAAGATATAAATGTACAATGCATGGAGCACGTGACATTTATATCTTTAAATACGTATTTCGTTAAAACGTGAATGGCGCTTAGTCTTTATTTTTAGGTTCAGGGATCACGATGTCTAAACCTACTTTATCTTTATAGAGCTGCTTGATTAAGGCTAAATCGTGATCGAGCTCAGTCGGGTAAATCTTACCGAAAATACCACCTTGTTTGGTTTTCGAGTTGGCATACATTAATACAATCGGCACACCTGCTGCTTTAGCGATATACCAAAAGCCTGTACGAATCGGTTTTCGTGCTTCACCACGTTCTGCACGGGTCGCTTCTGGAGCAATGACTAAATTAAATTTTTCATTGGCTTCAAAATGCTCAACCATTTGAGTCACGATGTCTTTATTGGCTTTACGGTCTACAGGAATACCGCCAATCAATTCAAGAACAGGTTTAAATGGACCTTTAAAGAGTTCTTTTTTAATCAGCGTGTGAATTTTAATGTCGTAAATTTGGCAAAGGGCCAGTGAAAGAACAGCATCCATCATTGAGGTGTGTTCAAAGCCGACGATCACTTGTTTATTTTCTAAAACATCAGGTTCTACGTGGTATTTCCAGCCTGCCAATTTAAATGCAGATTCGCCAATAAACTTTTTCAACATAGTCGGTGATACGGTGATTTTAAAAAGGTGTAATTTCTGCTTGTTTGGATCATGAGTCAAGAGGATTTAAGTGAGCTTTGATCTGAATTGTGCATATATTTCAAATCGGAATAAGAAGGGGGGATTGAAGAATTATACTTTTTAGCAATAAATCGGTTAAATTTTATATAGCAAAGCTATCATCATAGATAAAAATACTCTTAAAAATTTGCTAAATATGGCTAGGCACCGTCAGAAATTCTTATTAGACTTTTGTCGTAGGTTGAAACTTTTAACCTGTTGGTCTTAACTCGATTTCTAACGGAGAACTCAAGCATGATTTATTTAACTGCTGTGTTATTCGCTGTTGCTATGTTTGCTTTGATTGTTATTTGGTCAATTGTTGAGTTTTATTTGGACTTAAGAAAGCCTGAACAGGTTGAGTTTTAATTTTTGTGCATTTAAAGTGTGAAATATATAGTATTTCTAAAAGTCATGAATCAAAAAACATTTGCTTATAATGAATAAAATAATATCTTTTAAGTATAACAAATCGTGGCTTTATTTAAGGGTATCTAGATCTTAAGCTTTTAAATTTTTCTTGAATGTATTTCTTTATAACCTACTTCTCGTATTAACCAATTGTAGCTTACTCAAGCTGACTTGAAGTTTTGTACGTGTCTATCTGTTATCTGCCATATCTTTTAAAGGCTTAGACAAACTTTACTTAGCTTTTAACATTAAAAAACCCCTCACGATTAATGCACGTAAGGGGTTGTTTTATATGGTGGGCCCACACGGACGACTACAAATTTTCATCTTATTGATTATGAAAGTTTATTTATACTGATCAGTGTTGAGGATACAAATTAGGATACATGGTTTTGATTGTTGTTTTTATGACCAGTATTGTTCTGTTTGTATAAAATTCAACCCGTGCGAGCTAGGCATATCTGCTTGTGATATTTGTAATTTTTATAATTTGGGCCTATTAGGCTTACTTGTTGTCCTTATTTAATACAATTCTACTATGAGGGGATTACACCGCCAAAGAGATAGCATCAAAGCAGTTTATTCAGCTTCGTCTGATTGAGTTACTAAAACGTATCGGTGCTGATGCAAGTTACCAAATCGATAGCTGTACGGTCGATAGCCTACAGCTGTTGAAAAAAATTGTTGAAACAGGTGTAGGAAAACTCCGTCTTCATGTTTACCTATTTGACGGCTCATATCACGACTTTAAGATATGAGGTAATATTACTGTCCGCATAACTCTAGCTGCGTAATGAGAGATTATTTTGGCAACGATAGACTTCAATCAAATTCGATCTACACCTAAGAGTAAAAATGATAGCTTTGAATCGCTCGCGATTCAACTTTTTAAAGCACATTGTAAATCACCACAAGGTTCTTCGTTCTTTAGTTTGCGCGGCGATGGCGGTGACGGGGGGTAGAAGCTTATTACAAAACCCCCACAGGAGATATTCTAGGAATTCAAGCAAAATACTTTTTTAAGCTTGGAAATAGTGAATTTGGCCAGATCAAAAAATCATTAACCACTGCATTAAAAAACCATCCAACATTATCTGAATACTGGATTTACATACCATTTGATCTAACAGGCAAAGCCGCAGAAGGAAAAAGAGGAAAAAGTGAAGTTGAAAAGTTTGAAGAATGGTGCGATGACATCAAAACTCAAAAACCGAATCTTCATATAAAACTGGTTACGGCTGAAGTATCTAGACAGCAGATATTAGAAATAGACAAAAGTGGTGGTTTTGTAGCCTACTGGTTTAACGAAAACACATTAACATCTCAGAAGATACAAAACTGTATTGATTCAGCAGCGGCCTTCGCTGGTCCAAGGTATTGCAGTGATTTAGATATAATTACCGAAGCCCATGATGCTTTAGATTCATTTGGGGAGATTTATGATTTTAAGCAGTGGCTAGTTAATATTTGGAAACCATTAAAACTCAGTTTCAGGACAAAAGCTCAATATTCAGAAAAGGTATTTTCTCAGACACCTGAAAGCGAGAGAGTGCAAGCGATACAGCTACTAAAAGTACTTTTAGATAAAATTTCTAGTAAGCAGAACATTATTGATCAAATAGTTATTTGCTCAACTTTAGATATCATAAGTTCACTTAAGCCGCTCTGTGAAAATGCTGTAAAACAGCAAGAGAAAAAGTTTTTTGCAGAACACGGTGAAGGTAGTGATACGCCTTCATTTAGACAATTCCAGGCTGAATATATGTGTGTATTCCCTGCTGAGAACCTAGATGCCTCAAGGGAATTACTTGCTTCGATAATAGATATTGAAATTTGTCTCATCAGCCCTCTGATTCAGTCCTGCCACGCTCGATCTTTCCTACTAACTGGTCCGGCAGGTGCAGGCAAGACACATTCTATCGTAAGTTTTGCGAAGAGAAGGCTCGACAAAGGCGCTCATACTCTGGTGCTATTTGGGGAAGATTTTGATAACGCGGAACCTTGGGATGTAGTAAGAAGCAAACTAGGCTTTGGAGCCGATGTTGGTCGAGACAAATTACTATCTTGTCTTCAAGCAAGTGCTCAAGCCAATAACTATTGTTTTGTTATTGCTATCGATGCGTTAAACGAAGGAGCAAAGGCAAGAAAGTGGAAAAACAAACTGCCAGAAATAATCCAACAACTAAATGAATATCCTCGTATCAAGATTGTTGTGTCTAGTCGCGATATATATACCAATTTAGTTGTTGATGAACGATTTCCTGGCTATGCATATAGTCATATTGGATTCACTAGGAATTTTCACGATGTCCTCTCCTCATTCTCTCAACGCTACAATGTTGAAAGTGAGATAACACCTATTTTTACAGATGAGTTACGAAACCCATTACTTCTACATTTAGTCTTCAAAACTCACAAGTCGGAGGACTCTTGTTCTCTTGACGTATCGACTAGCGGCTTCTCAACCATTTTTTCTAAACACCTCAAGCAAATCGATGACTCATTGAGAGAGCGATTAGACTACGTTAGTCCTAAAAATATCGTTAGAGCGGTAATGAGTAAATTGTCTGATGTTCTAGCGCATTCAGAAACCCAAACTATAAATTGGGAATATGCCGTAAATACAATTAAACCTATTCTAGGAAATGAGCTAAATCCAGAAAGATTTATTGATGAGTTAGTTAAAGAGCAGCTGCTGATTTTATCATCAACTGGCGATGAAGATTTCCTTATTAGGTTTGGTTATCAGCGGTTTGGAGATATGCTGCGCGCATCTTCAATAGTTCAATCCTATCAAGAAACTGGCAATAGTGATCTATCAATCCTTGCAGAAAAGCTGGCGATTTTAACAGATATTGAGAGAGGTGTCTTAGAAGCTCTTGCAAGCATTCTCCCTGAAGAGATCGATATCGAAATTACTGACAACCGCTTGGGTTTAGACAAGGATTTAGCACATAGTCTTTTTGTGAAGTCGCTAACTTGGCGTTCAAAGCAAAGTGTTACACCTGCCATTGAAGAACATATGTTTGGGGCTTTAAGAACTGGCGGGTTATGGCAGGCTGTTTTTGAAAGCCTATTCCAGCTATCTATAGTTCCAAGTCATTACCTTAACGCAGAAAGTTGGTTCAAAGATTTTCAATGGCGACAAGATTCTCCATCAAGAGATACCTACCTTTCTGTTGCCTTATCAGAGTCATATAATAAGAAAGGTGCAATTTATTTTCTAATTGAGGCATTGGAGAAAATAGATGAAACCAATTGGCCCAAAGAAAGTTATAAATTAGCATCCTCGGCTTTACTTTGGTGTTGTTCCGCTACGGATAGGCGAGTCAGAGATCAAGCAACAAGATGCCTTGGCTTGCTTTTTAAAAAATACCCCGTGATATGCTTGCATGCAGTAAACACGTTTGCTGGGTGTGACGATGACTACATACTTGAAAGCCTTATTCAGGCCATGTATACGTCCTGCTTGCTTTCACCTGAGTCAGCTGAAAAATTTGTACAGCCATTAAATAAATATATTAGATTAAATGGTGGTTCAAATAATATTTTAATTCGCGAGCATTCTCAACTATTGAGACAGGAGCTTGTGAACCTAGGTGTTGAAGAATACAGAATATCAAATCAATATGTAACTCCTTCCATGCCATTAACATGGCCTGTTATAAGTGATGTGCAGACCTTACTTGCACTGGAAAAGTTGCCCTCAAACATGCGCCTATGGGGTGATCAATTAGGTCCTGACTTTTGGCGCTATATAGTTGAACCAAGACTTAGAGCCTTTGATCTACAATCACAAAACATAACTCATGAGAATATTGCCTGCTGGATTATGAGAGAAGCCGAATATATCGGCTATCCCGGATATAGTAATGGATCCCTCAAGCATGATTTGGCAACTCTTTACAAATATGGAAGGGGAAGAGCAAAGCCCGGCTATGCGGAAACCATCGGCAAGAAATGTTATTGGGTTGCTTTTCACCGATTGATAGGTGTGTTGGCTGCCAATTTAGCAACGGCCCAATCTCGTTGGGAGCCACAATTAAGCTCCGATAGATTCTGGTCGTTAGAACTTAGGAAGGTTGATATATCAGACATTAGAGATTTATCACCAAAGAAAAAATACCCTCTTGGAAGCCTAATAATACAAGAGCTCGAGCTGCCAGAAAATAATGTTAACTATTGGTTGAAGACTGATGATTATTTCGTTGCAAACAAGGTACTTATTTTGAGTGATGAAAGCAGTACGGCGTGGATTAACTTGAGTTTTTATTCAGAGGCTCACGCTAAGAAAGATGAGGACGACGTCTCGTTCGACGCTGAAAGCTTTCTTTGTATATCTAGTTATCGCGGCTATTTTGTTGACCCTAACAACACTGAAGCATTCGAACTCGACAATTATAGTAATGACCACTGCTACCGTGTCTACGTAGCGGAGTACCCTAGAAGCCCAGCTTTCAAACAATGTGTCGCTGAACAAGATACGACGATTTCAGATGATCAGCTAATATTCTCTAGCATTCGACTATTAAGAGGTGGGGAGTGGGAGTACGATTACTCAAGTAATGTTGAACAAAGCTCTATTAATATGCCTTGTCCTGATTTAATTGAGAAAATGAACCTTCGCTGGGATCAAGGCAGTGGATGGCTCGATGAGAATCAAGACTTGGCTGCGTTTAGTCATAATATTGATAGAAACTTTTCGTTGTTTATTAGAAAAGACATCTTAGACAGTTACCTATCTAAGTTTGGTAAATCTCTGGTATTTTCTCGTTTTGGTAGAAAACAGTTCAGTCGGGGTTTCGGCGACGATGCAAGATTAATGGAAGTCACTAGTAGGTATATTTACATGCCAAGCGATTGCTCTTTAAAACGCATTAGCGAAGAGGTCGAGTACTTGGGTTTTGAGTTTAGCGAATAAACAGAGTAAAGTTTCTAAGAAATAGCTTTAATGCCACACTACAAAAGGCTTTGCAGAAAAATTCCAGACTCTGGATGTGGAGGTATCAAACGAATAAGAAAATTATAATGGGACATTTGTTGCATAGTTGTTGCAATTCTCGGAACGATTGTTCCAAGAACGGGTCGCAATATGAGAATACGTCGAGTTTATCTAAACTAAGGTCGTTTTAATAGCTGAGTACTGTCCAAGTAATCTAAGAATTTCTGTCCAAATGATGATAAGAGTATCTGTCCAATTTCATAAGAATATGCAGTGAATCACTGACATTATTAATTGTGAGCTGAACTGCTCGTATTTGTAGGATTGCAATATCTATACGAATATGAAATTTACGCAATTGATGAAGATGTTCAGGTTGATATTACTTGCATTTCAATAATCACAGTTAAGAAATTAGCGTTATAAAATTTGATAAAATTAATTATGAAAAATGAGAAAAATTAAATAGCCAATTGGTTGATATTTAATTTATTGGATATTAATAATTTTTAATTTAAGAAATCCAATAATTTAGGGGTGTTTTTGATTTTTTTAAAATTATATTATATATTGTTGTTGGCTTGTATTTTATTGAATATGAGTGTTAAAGATAAATTTTACTAGTTTTTAATTGGATGTTTGAAAGTATTTTTTTTTAATGGAATATTGTGAGTGCAATATTCCATTAAATTTGGGGGTTTTAATTGATATGGATTGTATGATATTGACTAGTAATCACTCATGGAAGATGGGATGCTTTCAAATAATTTTTGTTTAATTTCATGTTTGTTAATTCGATTTTTTCTTTCTTTTAATAATCTATCAAGCCAGATAAGAAAGGCTTCGTGATTATTATAGCAAGTATTTACATTTAAAAAACCACTCAGCTCTGAGCCATTTTTAATGTTTAATTCAGATATTAATGAATATCCGATATTTTTTGTTTCTTGACATATATAAAGTTCAAAATTCATATCTAATAATACGCTTATGTGAAAATATTATCTTAATTATTCTCTTAAAATTTTGCAGCGTGTCGACATTGCAAGTGTTCAAAAAAAGCACGGAAGACAATAAAAAGGTATTTTTTGATTTTTTAAAGAGTGGTGTTTAAAAAATAAACAAGACTACCGTTACTCACCGGGAAGGATTTAAATTTTTTTTTTGTTATGTCATAAATTGTGTGAAAAATAATCAGTGTTACGTCATACTTCGTATAAAATGCAGCCTTTGTTACGTCATAAAGTGGCTGTATTTTGATCGGTGTTACGTCATAAATTTTGAATTTCTGTTTAATTGTTTTTAATTGTTTTATTTTGGAGGCTTTAATTGTTGATTTTTTAATGAACTTTATTCTGTGGTTTATTTATTTTTCTATTCAAATATAATTTATTTTGTAGATTTTTATTTTATTGAATGTTGAATGTTTTGTTGTTTGGTTTTTATGAGTTTAAATTTATGTTAATTTTGTTTATAGTGTTGAGTTGATAGTGTTTGTTTTTTTATTGTGGTTTTATTTGATGTTGTGTGGTTTGATGGTGTTTTGGATTTTTAAGAATTAAACTTCAATTATGCTGTGATTGTTTTTGAGTAATATTTTATTTTTGGATGTTGATTTATTTATATTTGAATAATTATTTTAATTTAAGATGTGAGTTTTTGTGTTGAAAAAATTTTATTTAAAATAATTGTAAGCTGTCATTAAAAAGTAAACATGTATTCTTTTCCGAATTGGTTTGATACTCTCTCCACCCATTGCTCTATTTTATCAGCTGTCATGACTTGAAAATCTCGCCAATAATATTTCATCTGCTTCCATACCATCTCGATTCGATTTAACTCAGGGCTATAAGCTGGAATAAAATACAA
>NZ_VPDB01000045.1:0-26637 GCF_013417925.1 Acinetobacter sp. YH12218 | reverse complement strand
CTCATGAAATACGGTATTCTGATGTGACAAAACCTGAATCCTGGTCGTTAAAGTGTTTGTTTGCACTCATATTTTAACTGTTAGGACTCAGGTTTTTTTATTTAAAGCAAACTATGGGACAGCAGTGAGCGCGAGCTTCCTTTTTAAATTGGGTTTTCACCCTATTCATCTTGGGCATCTATGCTGGCACCGGTTAAATGCAAGCTGTCGTCACCCATTAAATATAAATATGCAGGCATGATGCTTTCAGGCGTAGGCAAAGTTTTTGGATCTTCGTCTGGATAAGCTTTTGCACGCATGGCAGTACGTGTCGCACCAGGGTTAATACAGTTAAAACGAATATTGGGGTGTTCATTTTCTTTAGCGAACAATGTGCTTACGGCTTCAATGGCAATTTTTGAAACCGAGTACGCGCCCCAACGTTCACGGGCTTCACGCCCCACACCTGAACTGGCAAAGACTACTGAGGCATGCTCAGATTTTTGCAGTAGGGGCATCAGCTCTTGAGTCAGTACAAAGGGCGCACGAAGGTTCACCGCCATGACATCATCCCAAACATCCACAGGATAATGTTCTAGTTCAGTTCGCTCACCCAAGATCCCTGCATTATGCAAAATGCCGTCTAGGCGACCAAATTGCTTTTCTAAGGTGTCGACCAATAGCTCATAGTCACGAGGAGAGGCACTAGACAGTTGTAGCGGTAAAATCGCCGGTTGGGGGGCACCCAATCCTTCAATTTCATCGTAAATCACTTCTAGTTTATTCAGTGTGCGTCCATGTAAAACCACGGTTGCGCCATGTAAGGCATAGCTTAGGGCAGCCGCACGGCCAATACCATCGCCCGCACCTGTAATCAGGATAATGCGATCTTTGAGCAGATCGGGGCGAGGTTGATATTCTGAATATTTCATCCGTACCTCCTCGTTTTATTGTGTTGTGTTCTATCGTTATAAAGTCGCTGTGTTTAGCGTTTTCGGTTTGATGACCAAATCATGAATGACTTCATGCAATTCAGCAACAGTCTTCACTATACAATCTGCATGCCAAGCTGTTAAGTCATCTTTGTGTTGTAAAGGTAAATAGCCATAAGCCGCAAGAATTGTGTACATCTGCGCATTACGACCGGCATCGATATCACGTGGATGATCACCGACATAGATACAGTCTTGAGCATCTAGATGAATGTGCTTGGCTGCTAAATACATCGGCTCTGGGTCTGGCTTGGTTTTACTGACATCGTCTGGGCAAACCAATACCGAGCAGCGCTCAGTCAAATTCAACGCTTTGAGCAACGCTTCACTGAGTGAACGCGGCTTATTGGTGACAATACCCCACGGAATTTGATACTGTTCAAGTTCATCGAGTAGCGGATACATGCCTTCAAATAGGTCTGTATCGACTGCTATATCCGCACCATAAAGCGCTAAAAAACGCTGACGATGTGCTAGAAAAACCGGGTCTTCAACCTCTAACTCTGGATAGACCAGTTTGACCATGGCACGCGCGCCTTCAGATACTTGTACACGAATGTCGTCAGCACTGACCACCGCAATGCCTTTGTCACGGCACATGTCTTGAATAATACGAATAAAATCAGCCGCGGTATCAATCAGTGTACCGTCAAGATCAAAGAGTACAGCTTTCATTAGGCTTCTTTCACCGTATGAACCATGTAGTTCACATCCACATTCGGTGCGAGCCAATAGCGTTTGGTGATCGGGTTATAATGTAAACCTGTCATATCTTTGAGTTTTAACTCGGCTTGACGAATATCATGAGCTAATTCTGAAGGTTTAATAAACTTGGAATAATCATGAGTGCCTTTCGCCAACATGCGTAAAACATATTCCGCACCAATAATCGCAAACAAATAGGCTTTAGGATTACGGTTAATGGTCGAGAAGAACACATGACCACCCGGTTTTACCAGCTTTTGACAGGCTAAAATGATCGAAGCTGGATCGGGTACGTGTTCGAGCATTTCCATACAGGTGACGACGTCATATTGACCTGCTTGCTCTTCTGCCAATTGCTCTACAGGTACTTGGCGATATTCAATATTTTGTACATTTTCTTGTTCGGCATGTAAGCGTGCAACATTCAACGGCGCTTCGCCCATGTCGATACCCAATACTTGCGCACCGCGACGTGCCATGCTTTCAGCTAAAATACCGCCGCCACAGCCCACATCTAATACTTTCTTGCCAGTGATACCATTTGAATGCTCATCAATCCAGTTCAAACGCAGGGGATTAATCATGTGCAAAGGGCGGAACTCAGAATGCTGATCCCACCATATGGCTGCGAAAGCTTCAAATTTGGCAATTTCTTGTGGATCAACATTCAATTGCGACATCGGTTGCACCTCAATCAAGTCTTTATATTTTAGAAAAAAGTTTATGGGAGTTAGTGTAGCGCGTCCTGAAAAAAAAGCGATAAAAGCCTTAAAAAAGTTCACAGAATGAAAACGAAATCGACAGATTTGATTTATAGTGTTGCCATAAACTAATCATAATGATTTTGAGGACGATAAGTTCAATGAAAAAATTCCTTTTAGGCACGATTACAACAGCTATTTTGGCTTTTTCTGGCAGTGCGATGGCAGCGCAATTTGTCGCGGGGACTGATTACACAGTTATTCCAAAACCGATTAAAGTCGAACGTCCGGGTAAAATCGAAGTCCGTGAGTTCTTTTGGTATGGCTGCCCACATTGTTTTACATTAGAACCGCATATGCAAACGTGGTTAAAGCAATTGCCTAAAGATGTACGTTTTGTCCGTACACCTGCAGCAATGAATCCACTTTGGGAACAAGGCGCGCGTGCTTACTATGCATCGGAAGCACTGGGTGTTCGTCAAAAAGCACATTTACAATTGTTCCATGACATTCATGTGGGTCAAAAAAATATCTTAGAACAAGGCGCATTTGCTAAGTTCTACACCCGTTATGGTGTTCCTGAAGCGAAATTTAACAGCACATTTAAATCATTTGCTGTGTCTTCAAAAATTGCTCAAGCGAAAAGCTTAGCGGCTCAATATCAATTGAGCGGCGTGCCTGCGATTACCGTCAATGGTAAATACATCGTACAAGGTGAAGATGCACGTACCGTTGAAATCGTGAAATTCCTTGTTGATAAAGAACGCAAAGCGAAATAACAGATGTCATAAAAAAGCCGCACTCGATGCGGCTTTTTTATGGCGATAAATTTTGTGGATCAGAGATTTGAGCCAAAGATCGATCCCAATGTAAGATGCCACGAAATAAGAGCTGAACTTGGGTCTGAGCTTGGCGGCGAAATTGTTGTAGCGCATCCGTACGTTGTGGAAGGTCAATATGTCGATGTATGTCAATCCACTGCATTGCCCAACTTAAGGCCAATTCAAACAAAATTTGTCCCAATACTTTGAGGTCTTGTTCGGATTGAATATGTTGAGTCGCTTCAACTTGAGCCAGTGCATGGGCCAAATCGGTACTGAGAAAATTAAACTCACGAGTAATGGCTTGTCTTAAGAATGCTGAACCACCCCAACGTTCAGCAATAAGAAACATCCATGCCTCAGGAAATTGCTCAACGGCATGAAATAAATAATCCAGACTTTGTCGTGTGCGTGCATCTGGTGCTTGAAAGCATTGTTGACTCAGTTGATTGAGGACATTCCGAAGGTGCAGGGCCATTTGGTCGACTAGTTCCAAACCGAGCTCATCCATGTCCTGAAAATGGCGATAAAACGCAGCAGGAACCAAGCCGACATGACGGGAAATTTCGCGTAAGCTCAGACTGCTAAAAGAACGGCCTGTGGTACTCAATGCAAGCGCTGCATCAAGGATAGCTTTACGACTTTGTTGCTTACGTTCTTCCCGTATCGACATGCAATTCGTCCTGAATTTTGCGTGGCTTCAGTCTAACAAATTTCCTGATGTCGTACGATGGGCCTATCAAAACTTGGATGAATGGATTTTGTAAATGCACACGAATGCATCCCGAATCTGGCTGTACCTTCTGTTATAATGTGCCGCAATCAATTTTGTCAGATTAAGGACTCATTATGCGTATCGACCAACGAGCATTAGATCAATTACGTGAAGTAAAAATTACCCGTAACTACACACGTTATGCGGAAGGTTCTGTATTGGTTGAATTTGGTCATACAAAAGTTCTTTGTACTGCAAGTGTTGACAACTCAGTACCGCGTTTCCTTAAAGGAAAAGGTCAGGGTTGGGTGACTGCTGAATATGGCATGTTACCTCGTTCAACACATACACGTACTGACCGTGAAGCGGCGCGTGGTAAACAAAGCGGTCGTACTCAAGAAATTCAACGTCTGATTGGTCGTAGCTTACGCGCGATGGTGGATTTGAAAAAATTGGGTGAAAATACCATCAGTATCGACTGTGATGTGATTCAGGCAGATGGCGGTACACGTACAGCATCAATTACAGGTGCAGCTGTTGCCTTGGTTGATGCAATGAATGTCTTGCTTGAAAATAAAAAAATTAAACAAGATCCATTAAAAGGTTTAGTTGCTGCGATTTCTGTAGGGATGTATCAAGACGAAGCATTACTTGATCTTTGCTATGAAGAAGATTCAAGCTGCCAAACAGACATGAACGTAGTGATGACACAAGCTGGTGAGTTCATTGAACTTCAAGGTACAGCAGAAGACAAACCGTTTACACGTACACAGTGTAATGAAATGCTTGAACTTGCTGAAAAAGGCATTCAAGAATTGATCAAAAAACAACAAGAAGCTTTAGGTTGGTAAGTTGTTTGATTCAGTTCAAACTGAATAAAGAACGCATCTTCGGATGCGTTTTTTTATGCGTTGAATATAGAAAATCCAATACGAATCGGCTATTCAGTAGCGTGTCTTTGGCTCAAATTAATAGGATCAGGATGCTTTGAAGGACTAAAAATGAAAAATTGGATGATGTATTTTTCTTTGTTCATCGTATTGTTGATCAGTGGTTGTGATTTTTTTGGAAATCAGGATCAAGAGCGTGAAGGTGGTCGTTTTTCTGAACAAAGTGAAAACTCAAAAGATCAGGACGATGATCAAGATGAGCGCGAGCAGCATGAAGACGATGCGGAGCATGAAAAGGACTCCGAGCATGAAGATGAAGCTCGACGAAGTTCAAAACAACAGCAAGATGATGATTAAGTCATGCTAGATCTTAAGCATCAAAAAGGGTGCTACAGCACCCTTTATTTATGTTTAGAGTAAGTCTAGAGCGTTAGGCATTAAAGCGCATCGATAAATCAATCGCTGTGACATCTTTGGTGAGTACACCCATCGAAATATAATCGACCCCTGTCGTTGCCACTTCACGTAAGTTTGCAATGGTGATATTGCCTGAGGCTTCAAGTTTGCAGCGACCATTCACGTGTTTGACAGCATCAATCATTTGTTGCTGACTAAAGTTATCCAACATCACAATATCCGCACCTGCTTCCAATGCTTGGTTGAGTTCATCCCAAGTTTCGACTTCAACTTCCACAGGTTTGCCCGGTGCAATCTGGTGTGCTTTGGCAATCGCTTGTTGGATGCTACCTGCTGCCATGATGTGATTTTCTTTAATTAAAAACGCATCAAATAAACCTAAGCGATGGTTTTGACCACCTCCGACAGCAACTGCATATTTTTGTGCAATACGTAGGCCTGGTAAGGTTTTACGGGTATCGAGTAAACGAGTATTCAAACCTTCAAGCTGCTGGACATAGGCAGCAGTTTTAGTCGCTACTGCAGATAATGTTTGTATAAAATTTAAGGCTGGACGCTCAACCGTGAGTAAACTACGCGCAGAACCTGCGAGTTTTAAAAAGGCTTCGCCTGCGGCCACACGGTCACCATCATTTTTCAACCAAGTGACTTGGACAGTGGCATCATAAGCCTGAATGAGTGCATTGACCCAAGGCTGACCTGCCAAGATCATATCTTCACGGCTGATAATTGTTGCAGTGGCTTGTTCATCTTCTGGAGTTAACAGGGCTGTAATATCGCCTTCGCCAATATCTTCTTGTAGTGCGTGTTGAATATTGATTTGGATTGATTGTTCAAGCAAAGATTGCGATATGCTCATAAGAAGTTCCGTATCTTTTTTAACCCAGGAAAATGTGCGTGTTATATTAGCATTGTTCCTGAAAAATGAGCGATTTTTAACTACTTTCACAGACTTGAATTGAGATTTCAATGTGAAAGTTTTAGCATTAAAACTTTCAAGTAGGGCTCGGCGTTTTGATCTGCAGCATTGCAGGCCGGCTTAGACACAGGATTCTTTTATGTCACAAGCAACAACATTTCAGGTGCAGGATGGGCAATTGCTAGGTGCGCGTCAAATTCCATCACCGAATTTTAACCAGCGTCCTGAAGATACCGAAATTCAGCTTGTCGTCATTCATAATATTAGTTTGCCACCTTCTCAGTTTGGCGGTGGTTATATCGAACAATTTTTCCAAAATCAGTTGGATTGGTCGAAACATCCTTATTTTCAAACCATTGAAGGGATGCAGGTATCGACACATTTATTGATCCTGCGTACAGGCGAAGTCCTACAGTTTGTCAATTTTAATGATCGGGCTTGGCATGCTGGTCGTTCAACCTATTTAGCGCAAAAAGAATGTAATGATTATTCGATAGGTATTGAGCTCGAAGGAAGTGATGATTTACCTTTTGAAGCTGCACAATATGCCGTGCTGACAGAGGTCGTGGCGTGTTTACAACAGGCTTATCCTAAAATTCAACAACATATTGCAGGGCATTCAGATATTGCACCGGGACGTAAAACTGATCCGGGTCCATTTTTTGAGTGGAACGCTTTTCGTCAGCAGCTGCATCATTTTAAAAACAAATAAACAATACACACTGCGTTTAATAAACCAATGAAATTCCTTGACGAGTTTCATTACAATAGGCGCACTTTCAAAAGTGAGAAATACCGATGGCGCTTTGGCGTTCGACAGTTATTGTCAGTGCAATGACTATGTTGTCCCGTGTATTGGGACTGGTACGGGATATTGTCCTGTTAAATGTATTTGGTGCAGGTAAAGACTTCGATACCTTCGTGGTTGCCTTTCGTATTCCTAACTTTTTTAGGCGTTTATTTGCAGAAGGGGCATTTTCACAAGCCTTTATTCCTGTATTGACTGAATATAAAACCAGTCGAACCCATGCCGAAGTCCAGATTCTGATTAGCCGTGTTTTTGGCTGTTTAGGTCTGGTGATGACTAGTTTGACGTTCATCGCGATGGTGGCCGCACCCGCGATTATCTATATCTATGCACCGGGTTTCCATGGTGATGCAGACAAGTTTGCGTTAGCCACCGATATGTTTCGCCTAACGATTCCTTACTTACTGTTTATGTCCTTAACGGCATTTGCCAGCAGTATTTTGAATAGTTATAGCTCATTCAGTACACCTGCGTTCGCTCCAGTGTTACTCAATGTCGCGATGATTGCCGGTGCGCTATGGTTAACCCCTTATATGGCTGAGCCAATTATGGCTTTGGGTTGGTCTGTTGTCGCGGCAGGCTTCTTGCAATTGGCGATTCAGATTCCAGAGCTGTGGCGTAAAAAATTACTGATTCCACCGAAAGTTGACTTCAAACACGAAGGTGTTGATCGCATCATGAAGTTGATGCTGCCAGCACTGTTTGGTGTCTCAGTGACGCAGATCAACCTACTGTTGAACACCATTTGGGCGTCTTTCATGCAAGATGGTTCGGTGTCATGGTTATACAGTGCCGAACGGATGACCGAATTGCCATTGGGCTTAATTGGTGTCGCGATAGGTACCGTAATTTTACCTTCGTTGTCTGCGCGTCATGCTGAACAAGATCAAGAAAAATTCCGTCGTATGATTGATTGGGCAGCTAAGGTCATTATCTTGGTGGGTGTGCCTGCAAGTATTGCGCTTTTCATGCTCTCTACACCTATTATTCAGGCCTTATTTGAACGTGGTCAATTTAGCTTTGAAGATACACAGATGACCGCATTGGCATTGCAATGTATGAGTGCCGGTGTGATTTCATTCATGCTCATTAAAGTGTTTGCACCAGGGTTTTATGCGCAACAAGATACCAAAACTCCTGTACGTGTAGGTTTAATGGCGGTCGCAGCCAATGCCATTCTTAACGTGGTGTTTATTGGATTCTTTAAACTGATTGATTGGCATGCTGAGCATATGGCCTTGGCATTGGCATCCTCTGGTTCCGCATTAGTGAATGCAGGGATGCTGTATTTTTATTTACATAAGCGCAATATTTTTCGCTTTGGCGCACATTGGAAAAAGTTGGTGATTCAGTTTGCGATAGCCAATGCTGTGATGATTGCTGCACTGTGGTATGGCTTAACATGGTACAACGGTGATGTATCTGCGTGGATGCGTGTCGCGGAAGTGATCATCTTATGTGTGATTGGTGTTGCTGCTTATGGTATCGCCTTAATTGCAACAGGCTTTAGACCACGTCACTTAAAACCTTAAAGCTAAAACCTACAGCGTAATGCGTTTGACGTTGATGTAAAAAAATAAGAGCCCATAGGCTCTTATTTTTTTGATTAAGACTCAAGATGATAAAAACATACGTTTCTGAATCATGAGTCTGAGGGGAGTAATTTGTAGTTTAAAACGACATTCAATCAGTCGCCTAAACTTTTCCTCGAGAGAGGAAACCAACAATTGCGAGAATGACTGCAATAACCAAAAGAATAACAGCAAAGTCTTTGGATAAGCCTGCCACACCACCAAAACCTAGCAGACTCGCAATCAAAGCAATTACAGCGAAAATAATAGCCCAGCGGAACATAGTTTTATCTCCATGTGATTTTTTATTCTGTCTCATCAGTATAGGAGTCACAGAAAGCATGCTATGTATTCTTTTGTTTATTTAATGTTCAATATTCGGTAACTTAAACGAGGAATTTATGTGCGGGTTCAGTTAATATGCCTGCCACCTTCGTTGCGAGCGAGAAGATGACCGATACTCTACGCCCACATTTTTGGAAAAAGCATGCTTTGACTGAACTCACCCATTTGGAGTGGGAGTCCCTCTGTGACGGTTGCGGGCTGTGTTGTTTAATCAAGCTTGAAGATGAAGATACGCAAGAGGTGGCTTACACCAAAGTGGCATGCAAACTTTTAGATTGTGAAACCGCCAGTTGTTCCGATTATCCAAATCGCAAATCACACGTTCCAGACTGTATACAGCTGACGCCACATCAGATTCACCAATTTCATTGGCTACCACCGAGCTGTGCTTATCGTAGAATTTCTGAAGGTAAAGATTTACCACGTTGGCATCATCTAGTGACGGGAAATCGTGACAGTATTTTGAAGGCACGAAAGTCTGCCGCAGGGCGTTGCATCAGTGAAGAAGACGTCAACCCGTCGGATATTGAAGATTATATTGTACGTTGGGTACGCTAAAGGACACAGATACGCTCTATCTTGGATCTAGAGTTGATCTTGTATCATAGCCAGAAAGTCTTGTTCTGACAGAACCTGAAATCCATGCTGTTTAAGGAGTGCTGTGGTTACTCCATAGCCCTCAATTTTTGTACGCGTAAAGCTGCCGTCATAAATATAATGACTACCGCAAGACGGACTACGATCCTTCAATACCACCACATCAACCTTATGCAATTGGGCCAATTCCAACATGCGATGGGCACCCGCGATAAATTCAGCACTGACATCTGTGCCCAAGACATCTTTGACTTGGGCTGTGCCATTGAGCACATCACTGGCTTGACCATTTTGAATTTCAGCAGGAAAACGTGGACAGCTCAGGCCACCCATCATTTCAGGGCAGGCGGTAATGACTTGGTGGGTCTGCATGAGTTGGCAAATCGCAGCTTGTGTATTTGATTTGGCATCATAGCGAACCGGTTGGCCTGCAAGACAGGCACTGACTAAATACTTCAGTGTCATCGTGTCATGCTCCACAAGTTTTAGCGACTTAAAAGTTCCATCGCATGGTCATAACTGAGCGGGCGATAAAAGTAAAAACCTTGTCCAGTATGACAATTACATTCTTTTAAGGTATCGACCTGTTCCGGTTTCTCTATACCTTCGACCAGTATATTCAGGGAAACACTCGCACCAATTTGGGTAATCGCTTTGACAATGGCTAGTGCTGAACAGTCGGTGTGCATGCGTTCCACAAAATTACGGTCGATTTTAATACAGTCGACAGGGTAGTTACTTAGACGTGTTAATGATGAATGACCTGTACCAAAATCATCTAAAGAAATGTGGATGCCATGGTCTTTCAATAAATTGAGGGCGCGAATCACATAATTTGAGCCACGTTCTGACAGGCTTTGCTCGGTAATTTCGACTTCAATAATGTCAGGTGAAATACCAAACTGCTTTAAGCGATTCAGTAGTTTTTCCGCATAATCATCACGTAAAAATTCGACAGGGGCTGCATTTATTGAAATTGGTAGCGGTTGAAGTCCGAGTTCAATCCATTTTTGAATATCTTGAAAGATTTTAATTTGCATCGTTTCACTAATGCGTGAAGCCAATTCATAATCTTGAAATGCAGCAAAAATTTGAGAAGGTAATTGTAATTGTTGGTCTTTATCGTACCAACGCAGCAAAGCTTCAAAGCCGACCACTTGACTGTCAGAAAGGCGAACTTTGGGTTGATAAAACGGAATAATTTGATTGGACTTAATCAGGCTGCGGGCTAGCGTTAATTGGCGAGTGGTGTTTTCAAGAATTTTAAACATGGTGTGGTTGAACATTCGCACCCCACCACGACCACTGCCTTTTAAATCATTCAGTGCAATATCTGCGCATTTAAGTAAATTCGAGGAATTTTGTGCATCGCGTGGGTAGATCGCACAGCCAATACTCATACCTATATTGATGCTTTGTCCATTATAGAAAATCGGCATATCCATTTGCTGACAGGCGATGCTGGCAATATCTGTTAATTGTTGTTGCGATTTTAAGTTCGGAATAGAAATGGCAAATTCATCGCCACCTAAGCGTGAAACCACGATATTTGCATCAAAACAGTGCTGAAAACGCTGCCCAAGGGTATGCAGTAAATGATCTCCGGCACTATGCCCTAAGGTGTCATTAATATGCTTAAAATAATCCAGATCGATCAATAACAAACCCAGTTGTTGCTGATGTTCTCGTGCCACTCTTAAGTGACTTTTAAAGACTCGACTAAAGGCACGGCGGTTTAATAAACCTGTTAAATCATCCTGTTCAATGATCCGTTGGAGTTTATTTTCCGCCAGTCGCTGTACCGTAATATCACGGGAGACACAGAGAATTTCTTTGACTTGGCCATATTCGTTGAATACTGGGCTGAGCATGTTATCCCAATAAGCCATGGGTTCATCGGCCACTTGGCTCATGCCGACAAAGCGAGAAGTTTTTCCTTGTTTGGCTTCTGCAAAAGCATTCAGACACGCGTCGCGGACTTCTTCAGGCAATAATTTGTGCCATGACATACCAAACTCAGTTTCAGTCGGCGACACACCGAGAGCTAAGCAACCAGCGCGGTTCATATGCAGAATATGACCGTCTAGGCTTAATAATTTAATACAGTCGACACTGGCATCTAACATTTGATTACGGCTGTCGAGTTTTTCGCGTAATTCTGCACATTGGGTATGTTGTAATTGTATATTCTTGGCTTGAGGCATTTGTTGAAATGAATATATAGATAGATCAATGCCTTGTTGAACTTGAGGTATTTGCTTTTGCTTTAATGATTGCTTCATACAATCTGTCCAATTGGGTCAGGCAAGCTAAAAATGGGATATCTAGCCGATCATACTTTAATTTGATCGATAAGGGATAAGATCTCTTGTTACATTATAGTTAACATTCGCCTAAGGATTTTTACATGCAAGATACTTAAATAACGACATCAAACCAGCCTCTTAAATTGAATATCGAATAAAGCAAAGATTCTGCCAAGGCAGTGTTAGAATAGAAAAAACGTCCCCAATTGCCGGAAACGAAATAATAAGATGTCAGACAGCCAAATTCCTCTTCCTGAACGCATGCGTCCTCATGATTTATCGCAAATTATTGGACAAGATCACCTTTTGGGTGAAGATGCACCGTTACGCCAGATGATTGACCAAGGGCATTTGCCATCGATTATTTTTTGGGGACCTCCGGGTGTAGGTAAAACCACAATTGCATTGTTGTTAGCGCAGGCCGTTGACCGACCATTTATTAGTTTATCTGCGCTCAATACTGGGGTGAAAGAGTTACGTGAAATCATCGCCGATGGTGGAGATTTATTGACACCTGTGGTGTTTATTGATGAAATTCATCGCTTTAATAAGTCACAACAAGATGCCTTACTGAATGCTGTCGAAAAGGGCAAAATTACCCTGATTGGTGCAACCACAGAAAACCCTTCATTTGAAGTTAATAATGCCTTATTGTCGCGTTGTCAGGTGTATACCTTAAATGCTCTGGATAATGACGTAATTCAGCGCTTATTGGATCAAGCCATTCACCAAGATTCGTTTTTAAAAGAGCGTTATATTCAAATCGAAGAATATGAAGCTTTATTTCAATTTGCCGCAGGTGATGCTCGTAAAGCATTAAATCTTTTAGATTTAATCGCCAGTACGTTTGAGCCAGACTTAGAAAATATCATTAACAATGCGGTGGTAGTCAAAGTTGCGCAGCAAAATATTGCACGCTATGACAAATCGGGCGAACAGCATTATGATCTAGTTTCGGCTTTTATTAAGTCGATTCGAGGCAGTGATCCAGATGCCGCTTTGTATTGGATGGCTCGAATGCTCAAAGGTGGTGAAGATCCTGTTTTTATTGCCCGTCGTATGTTGATTGCGGCATCTGAAGATATTGGCAACTCAAATCCAAATGCTTTACTGTTGGCTGGAGAATGTTTCCGATCTGTGCAGGCAATTGGTATGCCTGAGTGTCGAATCATTTTGGGGCAATGTGCGGTGTATTTGGCAACCAGTGCTAAAAGTAACAGTACTTATTTGGCCATCAACAAAGCCTTAGATTTGGCAGAAAAAACCTCGAATCTACCTGTGCCACTACATTTGAGAAATGCACCAACCAAATTGATGAAAGAGCAAGGCTATGGCGTGGACTATTTATATCCACATAATTATCCTGAGCATTTTGTCATGCAGGATTATATGCCGCCTGAACTGAAAGGCACTAAGCTGTATGAGTCTGCACGCAATAAACGTGAAGTCGAAGGTGAGCGTTTGCAGCAACGACGTTGGATGCAACAACAACAGCAGTAATAATTTGAATGATCATAATGGGAAGGCGCTTCGGCGCCCTTTTTTATGTCTATTTCATGCAAAAAAAAGCCCAACTCAAGGCGAGCTGGGCTGAAAAAATAGGATGTCTTTGGGGAGATACATCCTAGAGGGTAGATGGAAAATTTGGTCGGCATACACATTGAAAACTTATAGATCCTGGTGCTGCCTGGTATGTAGGTATCTTAGTGTGAACTTGGCTAAATGTGAAACAGAGGATTTTTATGGTTAACATTTGTTTTTTCGATCATAGATTAATCGAGTAATATTTCATTAAAAAACCGAGCTAAAGAGCTCGGTTTTTTACATCGATGAACGACTTAGATATCAGAAAGGTCGATACCTAAACGTGCAGCAACTTCTTCATAAGCTTCAACTACACCGCCTAAACCTTGACGGAAACGGTCTTTGTCGAGTTTTTTCTTAGTGTCTTTGTCCCAGAGACGGCAGCCGTCTGGAGAGAATTCGTCACCCAGTACGATACGGTCGTGGAACAGACCAAATTCAAGTTTAAAGTCAACAAGCAGCATGTTGCCTGCATCGAATAGACCTTTAAGTACTTCGTTTACTTTATAAGTCAATTCTTTCATTTGAGCGAGTTGTTCTGCAGTCGCCCAACCTAATGCAATCGCTTGTGATTCATTCACCATTGGGTCGCCTAACGCATCGTCTTTGAAGAACAATTCGAAAGTTGGCGGAGTAAGTTCTTTACCTTCTTCAACGCCTAAACGACGGCAAAGTGAACCTGCTGCATAGTTACGAATTACGCACTCTACAGGAACCATAGTCAATTTTTTCACTAAAACTTCAGTTGGAGAAAGAAGTTTTTCGAAATGAGTTTCGATACCAGCCGCAGCCAATTTTTCCATGATAAAGGCGTTAAAACGGTTGTTCACCTTACCTTTGCGATCCAGTTGTTCAATTTTTTCACCGTTGAATGCAGAAGCATCGTCACGGAAAACTAGGATGAGGTGGTCAGAACTATCTGTTTCATAAACAGATTTCGCTTTACCAGTATAGAGCAAGGTTTGTTTTAACATGAGGGAACCTTTTTCGAGAAAAAATGCCTAGTACGACTAGGCTGGCCAATTTTGGTAAATCTGAGCTAACAGATCTGCAGCTTTTTCTTTGTCTGCAAAACTGTTATCGGCATTGAACACAGCGATGTTATTGCTTGAACCTACAGAAGAAAGTCTTAAGACATAGGTCTGCTGATCGACCTTTACGGTTACTTCGTAACGGTTTTTGCTCTGACCAACAATGGTATGGTTAAGGCTGCTGAGGGTAGCAAGTGTGTATTGCCAAATTGTAGCAGAATTTCCTTCAACTTTGATCAGTGGATTTTGATTTCCATCCACCAATAGTTGAGGGCGGCTAATATTTGTACTGTCTGTTGAGGAATCTGCAACGACATTATTTTTTTCCGCGGCTGGACGCGGAAGGGCATAGCGATTGCCGCGCTTATTTTCAAGCTTTGGTGCATGCTCAATTGCTAGTGGGTCAACAGATGGAGCAGGATACAAAGGCGTTGCAGGACGAACCATCGACCCTTCAGGGTATTTCAGTGGTTCAACATCTGTGGTTTGTTTATAGTCCAGTGTGCCATTATTAAAGGCAAGTGAACTACAACCGGCTAATGTAAACACTGAAAGTGCCAGGCTAAGTCCTAAACGTAATTGCATGATGTTTGCTCTTCTTTATTTGATAACGCCCGCAGTGATGAGTGCTTCACGAAGCGGAGTGCGATATTGTTCTGCAAGGGGTGTTAATGGTAAGCGAATGCCTGTTTCAATCAGGTTCATCTCATGAAGTGCCCATTTCACAGGAATTGGGTTCGATTCGCAAAATAAAATTTGATGTAAATTTGCAACAGTATTGTTTTGTTGCTCGGCTTGGACTGCGTCACCCGCCAAAGCGCTTGCACACACTTCGCTCATTTCTTTTGGCGCCACGTTCGCAGTAACCGAAATGTTGCCCTTAGCACCTAAACCCATTAACTGATAAGCCGTTGCATCATCACCTGAGTACACCACCATATCTTTGCCTTTAAGGCCTTCAATGAGTTCTTGACCACGAGGAACATCGCCAGTGGCGTCTTTAATCCCTACGATTTGTGGAATATCAGCAAGACGGATCACGGTGTCGTTGTGCATGTCTACACCGGTACGGCCAGGGACGTTGTATAAAATTTGAGGTAAATCAACAGCTTCAGCAATTGCTTTGTAGTGTTGATACAGGCCTTCTTGGGTCGGTTTGTTATAGTATGGTGTTACTAATAATGCCGCATCTGCACCTAATTCTTTGGCTTCTTTGGTGAGTTCAATCGCTTCGTGGGTTGAGTTTGCACCTGTGCCGGCAATAATTGGAATGCGTTTGTTCGCCACACGGATGATTTCTTTGATCACCTGAGTGTGTTCGGCCATGCTCAAGGTAGAAGCTTCACCTGTAGTCCCTACAGCAACAATACTGTTGGTGCCCTGCTTTATATGCCACTCAACCAGCTTCTCGAGGCTCTTCCAATCTACGCTGCCATCTTCAAACATTGGGGTGACGATTGCGACAATTGAACCTTGAATGGTCTGAGCTTGCTGAGTCATTTTGAAAAGCTATCCTATTTGTCCATCCGACAAGATGAAATATAGATTTCTGGATGGTTTCGAATTTTGATTTGTAGCATGTTCATTGGGCTATACCCAAATTGAATAATGCTTACGCAAATTATGACTGATCAAACGCATAAGAACAATATGCTTTGGTCAAAGCCATAAAATTCTTTATACAAATCAAACTTAAAACAATCAAGTGTAAAATAGCGGTTTTTTTGCAGTCTGAAAATTGTTCAGCAGGGCTGAATCTAGAAAATGTTTTATTCAATCGAGAGGGGTGGCATGGCTGATGGGGATTGATTAAATCATCAGCAAAGGGTTGATCTATCTGTATTCCGTGTTTTTTAATCAGAATTTAAGATTAAATAACAATGACTAAAGATTTAAAAACTATATCAATTCGCTCGGGTTTTATTACAAATGATTGTTAAAAACTTGGGTAATAATCTTTTTTTTATCTAATAGAAATAGACACGTTTTTATGCGCGTATAAAAAATTGCTTGATTTGACTGTTCATTGCACGATTCATATTTTTTTATTTCAAATCTTTAATTGTTTTTACGACTTTGTGACTTAAAGCACAAAAACTATTACACCATGCACGTAATCGAATTTCGGACGAAAGGCTTCAACTTATTGGTAGTTATATCCTCTATACGGCTCAGCGATGATGCGAACTTAATTTGAACGCTGATGACAACAAGGATTCTCCAATGGAAAAGTCAGATAACAAGCATGCTATTATCACGGTAGCAATCTGTTTCCTTATTGCCGTAATCGAAGGTCTGGATATTCAGGCTGCAGGTATTGCAGCAGCAGGGATTCGTGAATATTTCGGGCTGGATAGCTCGCAGCTAGGGGTATTTTTTAGTGCCGGTATTTTAGGATTATTACCTGGTGCTTTGGTGGGTGGTCGGATTGCAGACCGAGTGGGCCGTAAAAAAGTATTAATTTGGTCTACGGGGATGTTCGCCATTTTTACCTTATGTACGGTATGGGTAAACAGTTTCCATAGCTTATTGGCCGTACGTTTTCTTGCAGGTGCAGGTTTAGGGGCAGCAATGCCAATTTTGATTACCTTGGCATCTGAAGCGGTAACACCACAAAATCGTGGTCGTGCAGTCGGTTTGATGTACTGTGGTATGCCTGTGGGTGCGGCAATCTTGTCATTGGTTGCAATGACAGACTTCGGTGCAAACTGGAAAAATATTTTCTATTTAGGCGGTTTATTACCGATTGTTGTGATTCCATTGATGATTTGGTTCTTGCCTGAATCGCGTGAATTCTTGAAAGCCAAAGATCAAGCGGTTCAAGCGACTGCCAATGGCGAAGTGCAACAAGGTGCTTTCAAAAACCTATTCAACACAGAAAACCGTTTACGTACCTTCTCAATTTGGGTGAGCTACTTCTTCACCTTGATGGTGGTGTACATCATGTTGAGCTGGTTACCATCGTTGTTCACCGAACTCGGTTTCACACGTAAAGATGGTGCAACTGCGCAGTTCTACTTCATGGTGAGTGCAACCATTGGTACGATCATTTTAGGTATGTTGACTGACCGTTGGAAGAAAGCTTATGTGATCATTTTGATGTACGGTGGTATTTTGGCAGGTCTATTTGCGCTGAATGGTGCAGGTTCATTGACTCAAATGTATATGGCGTCAGCTTTAGTCGGTGCATTCGTGATTGGTTGCCAAGGTGTGCTGTATGCCTTCGGTGGTATCGTGTATCCAACACAGTTACGTGGTACGGGTGTTGGTGTCGCTTCAGCTGTTGGTCGTGTCGGTGCAATGTTAGGCCCTGCAATTGCGGGTCAGTTATTGGCAGCAGGTTTTGGTGCGGCAGGGGTGATTACCGCTGCAATTCCATGTATCGCAATCTCTGCAATATTTATGTTGTTATTGGTACGTCGTATTCCATCTTAAGGAACATGTCATATCAAAAAAGCCCGCATATTGCGGGCTTTTTTATGGCGACAATTGAAGTCGCGCTAATGCTTTAAATCAAGATAAATAAATGTATTTTATGTAAAAATACAGCAGAAAGAGAAAATAAAAAATCAACGTAGAGGGGCTATGTCAGCAAGAAAACTGGTCGCAATTTTTAAAGTTGATCAACGTGAATTCAGTTTGTATCTACATCAATACGAATTTATCTTGGAACTCAAACCTGTATTTCAAAGAAATCGCCATCAGCCGAGACAAAATGCGTGGTTGGCCTTTGCCGATGAACCTACCCTAGAAGATGTTGCTGAAAATATTAATGCGTTTGAGGTCATGCAACAGACACGCCGCCATTTATTAAAATATATCTTTCAACATCAACCGCGCTATTTTTATTTTCATGCTTCGACTCGGCGAAAAGCCCGTATTTACCCACGCTTTGCACAGCGTTTGGTTGAGCATTTGCCCAAGTATCGGTATTGTCAGGAAGGACAGTCATTTTATTTTTATGCACAGGACTGAATACTAAGGCTTTTAAAATATGAGCGAATCAGTAGAGTCGCCGACAATGCATGACAACGGATGGAGAGATATGCAAAAGAATACAGCGCTGATTGTGGTCGATGTACAAAATGGTTTTACCCCAGGCGGTCAGTTGGCTGTTGCCAATGCCGATCAAATTATTCCAGGGATTAATCAATTGGGACAATACTTTACGAATATTGTGCTGACTCAAGATTGGCATCCAGCCGACCATATTTCTTTTGCTGAAAATCATCCTGAGCATGCACCTTATGACAGCATAGAGCTGAATTATGGAACGCAAGTATTGTGGCCGACGCATTGTGTACAAGGCACACAGGATGCCGAATTGCATCCGGATTTAAATTTACCGACGGCGCAGCTGATTATCCGTAAAGGTTTTCATCAGCATATCGACAGCTACTCTGCTTTTATGGAAGCGGATCAGAAAACTTCAACGGGTTTGGCGGGCTATTTGCGCGAACGTGGTATTGATACGGTCTTTGTGGTGGGCATTGCCACGGATTTCTGTGTTGCATGGACGGCAATGGATGCACGTAAGCTTGGTTTTGAAACTTTTGTGATTGCTGATTTGACCAAAGGGATCGATTTACAGGGTTCTTTACAGCATGCATGGCAAGACATGTTGGCGAATGGGGTGAAGCGTATTTACCTGAAAGATATTGTGCAGCAGCATGCACAGGCATTATCTTTGGCATGACCCAGTGGGCTCAGTTGAGAAAAGGCACAAGGGTGTGCCTTTTTTTGTCCCTGTTTTTAAATGGAAGATGCCTATGTCGGCTTTCTTAAAATTCACTCAATTTGTGCAGAAAACATTTGCGATTTGGGTGGTGCTGTTTGCAGCGCTCGCCATGTTTTTTCCCGATGTATTTGTTTGGTTAAAAGCATATATCCCATGGATGCTAGGCATCATTATGTTGGGTATGGGCATGACCATGACACTGCAAGATTTTAAAAGTGTATTGCAAAGCCCTAAAGCTGTGATGATCGGGGTTTTGGCACAGTTTATTGTGATGCCGGGATTGGCTTTTTTCTTGTGTAAATTATTACAACTGCCGACAGAAATCGCGATCGGGGTCATTCTTGTCGGTTGCTGTCCGGGTGGAACGGCTTCTAATGTCATCACCTATATGGCAAAAGGCAATACCGCATTATCTGTTGCTTGTACCTCTGTTTCGACATTACTCGCACCGGTTTTAACCCCTGCGATTTTCTATTTGCTGGCAAGCCAATGGATTGAAATTAATGCGGCATCGATGTTGGTTTCAATTTTACAAGTGGTTTTATTTCCGATCATTGTGGGGTTAATGATTCGAACTGTCTTTAAGCACCGAGTGGATGCCTATATACAGGTCATGCCATTGGTTTCTGTTGTGGCAATTGTGGCGATTGTGGCGGCAATCATTGCGGGTAGCCGAACACAGATTTTGCAATCAGGTTTACTGATTCTTGGGGTAGTTGCCTTACATAATGGCTTGGGCTATCTATTGGGTTTTTGGGCCAGCCGAATATTTAAATTGCCCTATGCAGACTGTAAAGCAGTGTCGATTGAAGTTGGGATGCAAAACTCAGGTTTGGGTGTGGCATTGGCGGCGACCCATTTTGCCGCTTCACCTCTGACCGCTGTGCCGAGTGCGATTTTTAGTTTGTGGCACAATATTTCGGGTCCCGCACTGGCAACCTATTGGGCAGCACGGACGAGTGAGCCCAAAGCATTGGAACAAGACAAGCCTGTGCAATAAACAAAAAAACAATTCAGTAAAATAGAGGGCAATGTCCCTCTTTTTTGATGTCGAAAATAAATTTTACGATTTGATGAACAGGGCTTTAGGGAATTGCATGCTTTTTTAATTGATTAATGCTATTTGTAACATAAGTGTCATATCCGCTGCCTAACATGCCGGCAAACACTTTAGATATAGACTGTTTCAAACAGCATTGAGAGGGTATGCAACATTTTCAGCATTCATCAGAGACCTATTATAATCGTGAATTGTCACTTTTAGATTTCAATCGGCGGGTCTTGGCTCAGGCACTCGATTCAAGTTTACCTTTACTTGAACGCTTGAATTTTCTCATCATTTTTTCACGCAATTTAGATGAATTCTTTGAAATTCGCATTGCGGGGCTGATGAAACAACGAGATTTGAATGCGATTGCACGGACGCCAGATGCCATTCCGACTGAAGTGGTCTTAGATGAACTTTCCCAAGTGATTCATGGCACAGTTGCACAGCAATACCAGACCCTTAATCATGCTGTATTGCCTGCATTACAAAGTGAAGGCATTCGCTTTATTCAATTTAAAGATATTTTAGAAAAACATCGGGCGTGGATTAGCCATTATTTTAGTAAAGAAGTACAACCAGTTTTAACACCGATTAGCTTAGATCCATCTCATCCGTTTCCACGCTTGGTCAATAAAAGCCTCAACTTTATTGTGAGCCTAGAAGGCAAAGATGCCTTTGGTCGTGCCATTGAAATGGCGATTGTTCCTGCGCCACGTTCGTTGCCGCGGTTAATCAAAATGCCCACCGAAGTTGAAGGCAGTGCAGAGACACAAATTTTCCTGACCGCCATTATTCAGCAACACATCAATGACCTATTTCCGGGAATGAAAGCGACGGGCTGTTATGCCTTTCGAGTGACACGCAATGCAGATTTGGTTTTGGCTGAGGATGTGGATGACTTGGCGGTGGCATTAAAAGATGAATTGTCTTCACGCCGTTTTGGTCGGGCAGTTCGCTTAGAAATTGAAGATGATTGTCCGCAAAGCATTATTGATTATTTGTTAGATGAATTTGATTTGAGTGAGCAGGAGCTCTATCGCATTGATGGCCCGATCAATTTATCGCGGCTCAGTAACAGTTTTAATCGACCTGAACTCAAATATCCGGTCTATACACCAATTATTCCTAAAGTTTTTCGGAAACAAACCGCGATTTTTGATGTATTAAAAACACAAGATGTGTTGTTACATCATCCGTTTGACTCCTTTCAACCGGTCATTAACCTATTACGTGAAGCTGCAAAAGATCCTCAGGTTTTAGCCATTAAGCAGACGCTCTATCGCAGTGGGCCAGATTCGGACATCGTACAAGTTTTGGCGGAGGCTGCTCGCAACGGCAAGGAAGTAACCGCAGTTATCGAACTTCGGGCGCGGTTTGATGAAGAATCCAATATTACTGTGGCCAATATATTGCAAGAAGCTGGGGCTGTCGTGGTGTATGGCATCGTGGGCTATAAAACCCATGCCAAGATGATTTTGATTGTACGCCGTGAAAATAATCAGCTGCTACGCTACGCCCATTTGGGAACAGGTAATTATCACGCAGGCAATGCGCGGATGTATACCGATTATGGCTTGATGACGACGCATCCCGATATTTGCGAGGATGTGCATCGTATGTTTCAGGAACTGACCGGTATGGGCAAGATGGCGAAGCTGAAAGCTTTATTGCATGCACCATTTACCCTGCATACTGAATTATTGAAACTAATTGAACAGGAAATTGTTGCTGCACAAGCGGGAAAATACGCACGAATTATTGTGAAGGTCAATGCACTTACGGAACCGCAACTGATTGCTGCTTTGTATCGTGCATCGCAAGCAGGGGTACGTGTAGATTTAATTATCCGTTCGATTTGTTGTTTGATTCCTCAGGTCAAAGGTATGTCTGAGAATATTCATGTGAGATCTATCGTTGGGCGCTTCTTAGAGCACACTCGAGTGTATTATTTTGAGCATGCAGGCGAAAAACGATTGTACTGTGCCAGTGCCGATTGGATGGGACGTAACTTATTTTCACGGGTCGAAACCTGTTTTCCCATTTTAGAAAGCCGTTTGAAAAAACGCATTATGAAAGATGGTTTACTTAACTATTTGGACGATAATCAAAATGCATGGGAAATGCAGTCGAATGGGCAATGGGAGAGAGTCGTGGTTGAAGCAGGTGACGAGCTGCATAACGCGCAAAAATATTTGATTGCACAGAAAATTTCGACCGTTTAAGACAAAAAAATCCCGATTCAAGTCGGGATTTTTGATTTTGCTAAAACCTTTAAGAGGCTTTTGATTGTTTGGATTTTAAAATTTCAGTTCTGAAGTTTTGAGCCAATTCAGCGGCATCACTGTCCATTCCATTGAGCATAAACGCATGACGAGTGAGCACATTGGTCGGATTTGGCAAGCTGACCAATTGGAAATGATCTGAAATCTCTTTGAGCAAAGTTGTCGGCACATGAATGGCACTTTCTTTGGCAACCAATTGTTGGACTAAACGTTCAGCCGCTTGTACAGAAGACAATTGCATAGCTTCGACAGAGCTTGAAATTGCACTACGGGTTTGTAAAACGAATCGTTTTTCTTCACGGTAGCGTTTATATAAAACATCTGAAAGCAATTGGAATACTGAGCTGATCATGGTGAGGCAACGCAGCGCATCTGGAGTGTCAGCAGTCATGCTGATGGTTGCGCCATGTTCATCAAACTTATGCACTGTACTGATGTCAGAACTGTTCAATTTATAATGTTGAACACAGAGTTCTGTGGTTTTATTCAAGAAAATTTGGCAGAGATTAAAATACGGCACAGACACGGTTTTGTTGACGCTATCGAGCAACTGTTTCGGATCATAAAATTGAATATTTAATGCCAAGCTGTTGCTGTCGAGAACCACTGGTTTCATGTCTTTATGCTGTTTTGCTTTGGCTTGCGCATTTTGCTGCGCTTGAGCAATCGCCAGAGCGGCATTATGTTTTTCTTGTTCTAAAGCCTGCGCTAGCGTTTGAATTTCATGTTTTAGACGTGATTCATTGTTGATTCGCGCTAAATATTCAGTACGACTTGGACGCGCAATAGCGCGATACGCCAACCATAACAAGCCATGTAAGAATAATGAAAATAGAATCGCAGCCCACTGCGTACGTAAGATTTCACCAATACTTGGTTTAATTAAGGTGATTTCAACCGTTCCGACTTTCTTTTCGTTTTGCAGCGCATCACGAACAAAGATTTCACCGTCACGGGTTTTGGTCAAACCGCCTGTGGCCAAAACTTGATTATTGGCATTTAAAATGCGGATGGAAGCCACGCTCGGGTTGGTTGCATAGCGGTCAGCAAGTAAGGCTAATGATACGGTATTGGCCGGCTCAAGCTCAGATAGGCTGTCTGTAACCAATTGACTGGTCATCAGTTGTCCCTGACTGGCACGGTTTTCGTTCAATTGGTGGGTTGTTGCCAATACCAATAAAAAGGTATGCAAAGCAAAACAAACTACTAATAGGCTAGCAAATAGCCCTTGTCTAGGCGCATTCAACGTAAACTTCCAAGGCAATTCTATTCAATTTAGATTATGATTCTTACATTAGTTGTAGCTCAGACCCGAGTCAATTCATGCGAGAAATCATTCTTATATCACTTTTAGGACCTGACCAACCTAATCAATTTACACGATTAATGCAGGTTTTGTCCGCACATTCCTTACAGATTTTAGATGTCGGACAAGCAGTCATCCACAATCAGCTGACTTTAGGTATTGTTGTTTCGTCGGAAGACCAGACTGCGACAGCATTAGCCATGAAGGAGATGTTGATTTTAGCACATGATATTGGCTTAACTGTGCGCTTTAAACCAATCTCTACAACAGAATATCAACAATGGGTAAATGAGGGAGGCCGCACACGCTATATCGTTACGGCACTTGCGCCAGAATTACAGGCGTCTCATTTACAGGCAGTTACAAATATTGTGTCGAGCCAAGGCTTTAATATCGAAACGGTGACTCGTTTATCTGGCCGTCCAGAATTAGATGGATCGAGCGAAGGTCCGCGCCGTGCCTGCGTTCAATTTGGTTTAAAAGGCCAAATGTTGGATGCCACTGCGATGCGTGCAGCATGTTTACGTCTATCTACCGAACTAGGGGTAGATGTTGCCGTTCAAGAGGACAATGCTTACCGTCGTAATCGTCGTTTGGTCTGCTTTGATATGGACTCGACGCTGATTGAGCAAGAAGTGATTGACGAATTGGCGATTGAAGCGGGTGTCGGGGCTCAAGTGGCTGAAATCACTGAACGTGCTATGCAAGGCGAGCTCGATTTCCAACAAAGTTTCCGTGCACGTGTGGCACTGCTCAAAGGTATGGATGCTTCGGTATTGCCTAAAATTGCAGAACGTCTGACTGTTACAGAAGGTGCGGAACGTCTGATTTCAACGCTTAAATCATTGGGTTATCGCACGGCTATTTTGTCAGGTGGTTTTCAGTATTTTGCCGAATATCTACAAGCAAAACTGGGTATCGATGAAGTCCATGCCAATGTACTGGACGTACAAGATGGCGCGGTAACAGGTGAAGTGAAAGGCCATATTGTGGATGGTGCTCGCAAAGCCTTCTTGTTGACTCAAATCGCTGAAGAAATGGGGATTTCATTAGAACAAGCCATTGCTGTCGGTGATGGTGCGAATGACTTGCCAATGTTGTCTTTAGCCGGCTTAGGCGTTGCTTTCCGTGCGAAACCTTTGGTTCGTCAAAATGCCAATCAAGCCATTTCAAGCGTGGGTCTAGATGGTGTTCTTTACCTGCTTGGTGTGCATGATAAAGATTTAAATCGTGCTTAAAACCATTTAAGGCACAGTCAAAAACGTAGCCAAAAGGCTGCGTTTTTTTATGCCAAGAATTCAGCTCATCCGATGAACGGTAGAAGAAAATTGTCGATAAAAACAACGATTAACAGCATTCGAAAAATTAATTTTTTTAGCCTAAAACCAGCTGTTTTTTTTGTAATGACACTCGAAACGAGATGCCATCATTGTTCTAGAAATTCTTTAAAAAGAAAAAATGTAATGACAAAATAATGTTGCGACAAGGTGTGTCGCATGGACAAAAAACGAGACTTTTTTTATGCAAAAAACTCAGCATAATGCTTGCAAGAGATTGAGATCGACCAAATCTATTTACTGAAGATACAGTAGTGAGACGGCTCAGCATCCTGTAAGACAAGAGATGTCAGCTGTCAAATGACGGAGGTTTTTATGTTAACAGCGAATTTAGCAACAATCGTTGGCCTGAGCTTGGTATCGGCGGCTGTGATTGCTGTTTTCTTCTCGCCTTATCGTCGCTGGTTAAGTTTTATGCTGGCGGGGATGCTGGTGTGGGGACTCATTGAAGTGATTCGATTTGGCACACAAACCATGTTTGAATTATCAGTGACTTATAGTTATTTAACGGCATTAATGGCCGCAATGGTGGTATTCACTTTAGTATTGTTACGTGAAGACCGCCGTGCAGAGCGTGCGATGGCAAAGCGCCAATGTATAGAGCACACGCCTGTATATGATGAAGAACAGCAATGTTCGAGCCGATAAGTGCCAGAACAAAATTTCAATGAAAATGCGCCTGAGGGCGCATTTTTTTATGAACGCATTAGTCCGATTTGAGATACAAAGCCTTACTTCTCAAAAGCCAAGTTATGGTAGGATGAAGCCAGTCAATTTTCCAACAATTACAATAGGCTTTAAGTCATGAAACTATCATCAATTCCTGTCGTAAAACTACCTTTAGTTGATGTCAGTACGGATCCACTTGATTTACTCGTGGCAGGTTTAGCGCTTCGTATGAAACAGCTTGCACGTACTAGCCCTAAATTCATTGAATTGGTTCATGAACGTCAATTCCGCATTCAAATCGGTACAGATTTGGGTGTTGCACGTCAAATTATTGTAAATAATGGACAGATTGATACTGTTTCAGGCGATGCGGAAAAAGCAGACTTTATTTTGCAATTTGCGGACAGCGAACAGGGCGTGAAAACCCTAATGAAAGGTGACCCAACAGCATTTATGACGGGTATGCAAAATGGCAGTATTAAAATGGAAGGTGATTTTGGTCTACTGGTCTGGTTTAACCAAGTGGCGAAGTTAATTCCACCTAAACTTCCAAAACCTGTTAAAGAAAAAATCAAAATCGCACGTGCGTTTATTAAAGAAAAAACAGGTAAGTAAGATTTACGCCTTGTTCTCCTCCTAAAGGAGGAGCATTAAAAAAAGCCCTCTTTTGAGTAATGCCAGTCAGTTAAGAGATTGACTGGCTTTTTCTTGGGTATTTTTGAGGTTTTCCTTTTACAACCCTTGGATAACTCCTCACTCTTCTCTCAGGTATAACATACCGATTAGATTTCTCCATTAAACTTTCCAGATGTTTGGGGAGATTACCTGCAGAAGCCAAAGAGTCGAATCTGAGTAAATTAAGAAGGGCAATAGATG
>NZ_VPDB01000044.1:0-28881 GCF_013417925.1 Acinetobacter sp. YH12218 | reverse complement strand
CAAATGCCTTTGTGCACTGGAAAATGGGATGTTTACCATCGGTTGGATAATGGGAGCCGGATGAGCTGAGAGGTTCATGTCCGGTTCTGCGAGGGGCTAAGGGTGAAATTCCCTTGGTCTACTCACCGGTAGCTAACCTAGACTTAGCAATTCAATAATATAGAAAATTATGCAGTTTTGGTGTTCTGTTTAAAGAGAATCAAATTTTCACTTTCATCATTTGGCTTAAACTTCGATACATCCCCACCTTGACGAAGTGTGTCCAGATAATCCGACCATAGCTGCATCATTTCACGTCTACGGCGTAAAAATTTAGTTCGGTTGTAGGCTGTACCGTTTGGGTCTTTAACCTTGTGTGCAAGCTGGTGTTCCACAATATCAGTTCTGTATTCAATTTCTTCATCGAGCAGCGTTCTCGCCGTTGCTCTGAATCCGTGTGCTGTGTGCTTTCCTTTAAAACCTAGTCGCTTTAATACTTGGGTCAATGTTTCTGTACTCATGCACTCAGATGAAGTTTTGACACTTGGGAATACATATTTTGAAGTTGTCCGTAGTTCCTCCAGTTGCTTGAGAATGTCATAAGCCTGAATTGATAGCGGTACTATGTGGTCTTGATTTGTTTTACTTGCTGCAAATGACAAGCATCTATTTTCAAAGTCTACCGATTCCCATAGTAAGGTTCTGATTTCTCCTGGGCGCTGATAAATATACGCTGACAACTTTAGTGCTAACTCGGTTCTGATTCTTGTACGTGGGAAGTCCTTAGTTAAACGCCATGTTTTACGCAATAGATCGGCTAACTCTCTTTCGTCAGTCACGGCGTTATGATTGCCTTTAATCGGTTGGGGTAGGCTAATGTCGGGAGCAGGGTTATAAGTAATGATTCGGCGTTTTAACGGAAGTTTAAGCACCATATTCATAATTGACTTAACACGTCTAGCCGATTCAAGCGCACCACGTTCAACAAGTGCATCGGTCACATCACGCTCCAGTTGCTCAGTGGTCAGTTGTGCTACTGGCAACTTGCCAATAAAGGGGAGTATGTCTTTATCAAGTTTGCGTATTGTTTCACTGTCTACCTTTCCTTCATGCCTGCGAATCTCTAACCATTCCGCAGCAAATTTGCTAAAGGTATTCTCTAAGGTTTCAAGCTGCTCACGTTTTTTATTATTGCGCTGCTCGGCTGGGTCGATACCGTCTGCCAGCATCTTTTTAAATTCTTCTCTCTTTGCTCGCGCCTGTTCAAGGCTAATGGTTGGATAAGTACCAATTGCAAGGGTGTTGTATTTTTGCGTCACTGGTCGGCGGTAATCCATGCGCCAATACTTCGCTTCGGTATCATCAATCAATAAATACAGGCCACCGCCGTCAGGGTGTCTTTGCTTCTTTGCGCCATTCACATCAAAGTTAAGGTTCTTCACGCCTTTAGCAGTCAGCTTGTTAGACTGTTTTGCCATTTCTGATTTCTCCTAGTTGTCGGTATAAAATCAGCACTTTTGGGATTGGTGGTTAAAATTTAGCTGATTTGGATTTATACCGACAAATATACCGACAAAGTAGTCGGTATACTACCGTTATCCATCGTATTGTATCGGACATAAAAAAAGGCTCAATCCCTTTAGAATCAAGCCTTTTGCACTACGGTAAACTACTATAAATATCAAATTTGGCGGTGAAAGAGGGATTCGAACCCTCGAAACGCTATAAACGTTTACACACTTTCCAGGCGTGCTCCTTCAGCCACTCGGACACTTCACCTTTTGCGCGGTGGATAATAGCGAAAAAAATATATTCTGCCAAGAGAAACAATTGAATTAGACAAAAACATCTTGAGCGGTGCTATGATTCGCAAAAATCCTGTCTAAATTGAAGACAATTATATGCAAAGTACTGCACAAAAAGCCGCATTGCCTGCCATCACCTTGGCAGCTTTGGGCGTAGTATTCGGAGACATTGGGACGAGCCCATTATATGCGCTGCGCCAATGTTTCCTCACAGCACACTTGGCGATTAGCGAAGCGTCTGTGCTGGGTATTCTGTCCCTGATTTTCTGGTGCATCATGCTGACGATTAGTTTTAAATACGTCAGCATCATCATGCGCGCAGATAACAATGGCGAGGGCGGTATTATGTCGCTGTTGGCCTTGAATCTACGAACCACACGAATTGCCGAAAACAAAAAAATCTACCTGATTGCCCTTGGCTTTATTGGGGCATCTTTGTTCTTTGGTGATGGGATCATTACCCCCGCAATCTCTGTGTTATCCGCGATTGAAGGCTTAAGTATTGCGACGCCGATGTTTAACCAATGGCTGCAACCCTTATCGATCGGTATTTTAGCGGGGCTATTTTTAGTGCAACGCCATGGCACAGGCACGATGGGTAAATTCTTTGGGCCTTTAACGCTCATGTGGTTTTTATCCATTGGTGGTTTTGGACTATGGAGTATTTCGCAAACGCCATTTGTATTGACCATGATCAGTCCACATTGGGCCTTCAATTTTGTGGTTCAGCAGCCTTATGTTGCATTTTTGACTATGGGTGCGGTTATCTTGACGATGACGGGTGGTGAGGCAATCTATGCCGATATGGGGCATTTTGGCCGACTCCCAATCCGCTTGGCATGGTTTATTGTGGTGATGCCGTGCTTGCTGTTGAACTATGCGGGTCAAGGTGCTTTGCTACTGCGTAATCCTGAAGCTTTAGCCAATCCATTCTATATGCTGATTCCTGAATGGGCATTGTATCCAATGATTGCTTTGGCAACTGCGGCCGCGGTGATTGCCTCTCAAGCGGTGATCACAGGGGTATTCTCCATGGTCAATCAGGCGATTCAATTGCGTTACTTGCCGCGTTTGACAGTGAAACATACCTCTGAAGTTGAACGTGGTCAGATTTATTTACCATTTATTAACTGGGCATTGTTTATCTCGGTGCTGATCTTGATCTTGCTGTTTGAAAACAGTGCGAATTTGGCCAGTGCGTATGGCGTAGCTGTGACCATGACCATGCTCTGCGGTACGATTTTGATCTCAGTTTTGGCTTATGGTTTATGGCGTTGGCCCGTTTGGAAAGTGGCAATATTTGCAGTGCCATTTTTATTGATTGATTTGATCTTTGTTGCATCGACATCATTAAAAATTGCAGCGGGCGGTTGGGTTCCAATCCTGATTGGTGCTGTATTGTTTACGATTTTAATGACGTGGAAAGATGGTCGGGCATTGGTGCTCAATCGACTCGGTAAAGATGCCTTGCCTATTGACCTGTTTATTCGCAGTGTCAGCATGGGTAGTGAAACCAAGTTTGTTCCAGGTGATGCCGTATTCTTGACAGGAACGCCTGAGATCGTGCCTCATGCCATGTTGCATAATATTAAGCACAACAAAGTTCTGCATGAACGCAATATTATGGTTACGGTCAACACCCGAGATGTGCCATTTGTACCCGAAAATGAGCGGGTGATCACGGAAAAACTAGATGATCGATTCTATCGAATCACAATGTTTTATGGGTTTAAAGATCAGCCGAATATTCCTGCCGCTTTGGAGCATGCGTATCGTGAATTGGGCTTTGAATTTGATCTAATGCAAATCAGTTTCTTTATTTCCAGAGACCGTATTATTCATACATTGGGTGAAGGAATGGCACCTTGGCGAGAAAAGCTGTTTATCTCTATGCAGCGAAATACCAGTCCAGTCAGCGATTTTTATCAAATTCCAACCAACCGTGTGGTTGAGTTGGGCAGCCAGATTGAAATTTAAGACGTAGATTTAACTTTTAGGCATAGATTTAAAAGTTAAACACGAAAAAGCCAGATCAATTCTGGCTTTTTTATTTGGGATAATTGAACTTATTTAGTCCAAAGACATAGAGATCATTCTGTTGCTTTTTCCTGGGAGGAGTATGCGAGCAAAACAACAGAATGAACATGTTGCGTTATTTCATCCTTGAAAATACGCTGATTAGTTGATTGTCGCGTCTACATCTGCAGAGGCTTCAGGCGCAGCTTGGATGGCTTCGTCAGCAACAGGTGCTTCTGGGTTGGCTTGAATTGATGCATCTGCAGGATTTGCACTTTGAGTTTCAGGTGCTGCCATAAAAGCATCCTGTTGTGCTTGAGGGGCTTCAGGTAATGCAGCCGATGCGCTATCGGCATTCACTGGCGCTTCTGCAGAAGAGGCAATGACGGGTGCAGCGTTGTTATCCGCTGATACGGCTTCAGGTACTTGCTGTGCTGTTTCCACAGGTGCTTCAGTTACCGCGGCTTCAGGTGTATTGGCCACTGCCGTTTGTTCAGTTGGCACAGACTGCTCTGTAGGTGCAGCAGCTACACTTTGCTGTTCATTTGCGAGTGCATTTTCCGCTTCAGTCGCTGCTTGTTCAGCATTTGCAGGGACTGCAGGGGCATTCGGATCGATTTGGTTTGCCTGAGCCTGTTCAGGGTTTAAGGGCTGTTCTGTTGCAGCGGGATTGACTTGTCCGGCAGGAGCTTCAACCAATTGAACTTGGCCACTTGAAACTAAGTCCTGAATGGAACCAGGTTGACCATTCAAGGTGGTCACAATTTTGACTTTAGATAAGCTTTCTAATGTATCACCGGGTTGAATCGGCGGCTCTGCAAATGCTGCTGCGCTCATTAAACCTGAAATTAAACCTAAACCTAAAATTTTAGAATGCATAATCACTCCGTATATTTTTATCGCAATTTTTCGTATTTTTACCTTGTCATAATTCTTGAGGCGAATTCAATGAAACATACGCAACTGCTTCATGACCTCCTATAAAGAACTGCACAACTGCGACATAAAGTTACATCAACTGCTGCTTTGTTAAACAATATTTGTGTGATTGTTAAGCAAATTAAAAAAGAAAAGTGTACTAAAATATGCACCCTTGCTAAGCTGCGGAAAAATAGTCCTTTTAGAAGTCATTGTTGTAAGTCATGGTCAAAAAGAAACGCAATTCAGCAAATCCACTTTCACAGTTATTTGGGCAAAATGGCATAAAAGTGCTGTTGGGTCTGGTGGCAACAGGAAGCTTTGCTATTGCTTTCGGGCAAGAAAAAATTCAACAACTTGTTTCTATGAGCAGCACTTCAAATAGCGCCTGTTTGGACCAATTTTATCGTGAAGTGCCACCTTATTTGGTCCGTGAAAGCCTACATAAAAACAGTTTTCCACTGTGTTTTAATGGCTTTAATGTCATGTATTCAGGGATATCCAAGACACCGCTTTGGGTTGCAGAAGCATTAACCCCCGCACGCCTGAGTCAAAAAATTCCGCGTGAAGATAACTTTCATGAAGAGACTCGCGTGCCGTCTGAATATCGGGCTTTGCTGTCAGACTATAAATCTTCAGGCTATGACCGTGGACACATGGCGCCAAATGCCGATATGCCCAATAAAGCTGCGCAGTTAGATAGTTTTTCTTTGGCCAATATGGTGCCGCAAGCTCCAAAAAATAATCAGCAAGTGTGGCGTGAGTTAGAAGAAGCCACACGGGCGATAGTGACCAAACAAAAGCAAGATGTCTATGTGGTAACGGGGCCGGTATATAGTGCGAAAAAATTAAAAACCATCGGGCAAGGGGTCATCGTGCCGACCGCTACTTATAAGGCGATCTATTTGCCGAAAAAAGGTGTTGCAGGCGTGTACTATGCGGACAATACCTTGCGTGATACGGCACCGACAGTCAAAGTCATGAGTATTTGTGCGCTAGAAGAACTGACTGGAATTAATTTCTTTCCAGAATTAACTGAAGACCAAAAGCGTAATACCTACCGTTTGCCACTCAAAGCCACCCAAGTAAAAGCAAATCAAGATATCGCTTATTTGCATTGGGATGCTGAAAGCCAGTGTGCTGCAGATGTCGCAGAAGACAAGATTTTAAGTTTGCAAAAAGAGTTTAAATCGAGTGGTGGTTCTGTGGGAGAGACATCCATGGCAAGCAGTGAAAATGACAACAATCAAGATGCCTTGGTCAAACAATTGATTGAAGAAATTCTGCAATATCTGCTACAGATTTTGAAATAATTGAGTAGATAATAGCGCTGAACTGCGAGCGATGAAGAGGATCATTGCTTGCAGTTGAAATCTTTTTCACGTATTTCTATTGCTGCATCACTACAACAAAAAAGAAGGATATCCATCATGTTCAAAGCATTTGAAAATGACACTGCGTCGCATGCAATTCATGACTTAACACTAGAAAATGGCCAAGATCGAATTAATATTTATGGCAATTTACAGGTGACGAAAGACCAAGCAGGTTTAGCTGCAGCGAAAGCTTTACAGGCATTTTTCAATGATGTGGTGACCACGCTTGAGGCAGAAACCAACTTAGCTGAAAAAATAGCGCAGGGCGGTGAAGAAAACGAAGTAGAAAATCCATTTCTTTAAAGCTGTGTCATCGGCCGTCGAAGGAAGCAAAGCTCAATTCGGGATGAATGAAAAAAAGCTCACAGATTGTGAGCTTTTTTATGGTGTCTTCTTCTATTTATTCGTCTTTTGCCATCAGTTTATAGATGACCGCACCAATCACCGCACCAATGATTGGGGCTACCCAAAATAGCCAAACTTGTGATAGCGCAGCAGTTTCAGCAAAGAATGCCACACCCATACTACGCGCTGGGTTGACCGAAGTATTAGTGACGGGAATGCTGATCAGATGGATCAATGTAAGCGCAAGACCGATCGCAGTTGGGGCAAATCCAGTAGGGGCACGTTTATCCGTTGCTCCCATGATCACAATCAGGAAGCCAGCCGTCAGCACAATTTCAATGACTAACGCTGAGAGCATAGAGTATTTACCTGGAGATAATTCACCATAGCCATTGGTGGCAAAACCGCCGACTCCTGTAAATCCGGCCTGACCTTGTACAATGATGAATAGAATAAATGCGGCGAGGGTTGCACCCAGCAATTGAGAAATAATATAGGGTGCTAGTTCTTTCGCTTCAAAACGACCACCGGCCCACAAGCCGATACTCACGGCAGGGTTAAAATGTCCCCCTGAGATATGACCCAGCGCATAAGCAGCCGTTAACACCGTTAAACCGAAGGCCAGTGCCACGCCTGCGAAGCCAATGCCAAGTTCAGGAAAGGCCGCAGCCAAGACCGCACTACCACAACCACCAAAGACCAGCCAAAACGTACCGATCAGTTCTGCTAAATATTTATTCATTTAAAATTCCATTTGTTTTTGTCATTTGGAATAGATTTTCAATCTTTCACTCAGCATGAGTGCAATATAGTTGTGAAGTGTTGTTTTATTCATTTATTGAATATGCATAGCTTTAATGGATTTTGCTGAAAATCACAATATATAAAATGATAACTGCGTCACATTTTAACTTACTGCTTCAATTTGCGATAAGCGCCATTGCTGTGGGGTTAAATTTCGCCATTGTTTAAACGCACGTTGAAATGCACTCTGTTCTGAATAACCCAGCAGTAGCGCAATTTCTTGCAAACTTAAATGTGGGTCTCTTAAAAATTCTTCAGCCATCATACAGCGGACCTCCTGCATGCGTTGCTGATAGGTGCTGCCTTGTTGTTGTAAATGGCGTTGTAATTGTCGGACGGACAGATTCAGTTGAGTAGCGACATGTTCAATTTGGAACTGATTTTTTTGTAAACCCATTAAGATGGCTTGCTGTAAGCGTTGGTCGATTTGCGTGGTATTCGGCAGCTTTTCCAATAAAGACTGTGCCTGTTGCATTAACAGTTTTTGTAAGGTCTGATCGCCTTGGGAAAAGGGGCGAGACAGTTCTTGAATGGGAATAATAACCTTCGACTTTTCTTGGGAAAATCGAACTTTACAGCGAAAATATTGTTCATACTGAGCGACATTTTTCGGTGCAGGATTATGAAAATGCACTTCGTGTAAATTAATATCTTCAAAACGCATGAATAATTTTAGAAACTGCAGCATTAAGGCAATCGCAATTTCATCGGTCAATTGATTGGCCATATTCATGGGTAAATCATTCCAACCGATCGAGAAAAAATCATTTTGAATATCAATCAGCAATGGACTACCATCGAAGATTAAGCGATGAAAATCATGGTAGCGGAGCAGCGCTTCGCCTAAGTTTTCACAGGACAGGGCAATATACGCAATGATGCCAATATGTTTGGGTTGCACATGTTCTGCAATTTCTAAACCCAGCGCTGGCTTTTGGATCTTTTGATCTAAATCCATCAATAAATCACGCCAAACGGCATAATCAAAACGTTCTAAGTTTTGAACTTTATTCAGTTTTTCAGGAATGGCAATGCCTTGAGCTTGGTGATAAGCATAGAGCAAATGGCCCAGTCCTCCATAGACCGATCCTGTATAGTCCTTGAGTTGTTGCATATTTTTTTAATTCTAAATTTTGTCGTGTTTTGTCAATAATATTAAAAAAAACGGTCAATATCTAGCCCTCTTCATTACCTATAGTGGAGCTAAGAAAAGGAGATATTGGTCATGTTAAAAGGTTTTATTGCAGGGTTGGTCGTCGCCAATGCCTTTGAATGGGTCGCGCATAAATATGTTTTGCATGGGACACATCGGTCAGGCAAGCCACGTTTTAGTCCAGTACCGAAAAGCATGAAATCACATTGGGAACATCATCGTGAAGTTCGAAAAACAGATTTTCATGATCATGGCTATGTTGAAGGTGTACAGAACTGGCGCACGAAAAATGAAATATTGTCTCTGGTGGCAGTTTCAGCTGTATTTGTCCCGCTGTTTTATCCCATTTCCAAAGGAATAAGTTTGTCGGTGCTGTATTGCGCAGGGAATTATTATTATATCCATCGTCGCGCACATCTTGAGCCAGAGTGGGCGATGAAAAAGATTCCATGGCACTATGACCACCATATGAACTCAAATCAGGATGCCAATTGGTGTGTGACTAAGCCGTGGTTTGATTATATTTTAGGGACTCGAGTGATCTCCTCGGCAAAATTACAGGAACAGAACCCATTGGGTGTGTTACTACCGACAGCGATTGCGAAACCATTGTCACACTGGGTCAATCGGGTATTTCCTGCAAAGTGGGTCGCTGAGCGTGAAAAGCCAGTTGCACTTCTTGAAACGGTCTAATGTGAAAGCGTTGTACGTTGTGACAACAAGCTTTTCTACCCAATTGAGTTGTCGCAATTTGTCAACAAATTATGAATCTACTGTCAATCAAATGCAGTGCAAATGCCCTATATTTAAATCATCAAAAGGCTTGTACACGACGAGTTGATTGATGAAGTTGCTATGTATATTTTTTCATTTGTTTTAAGTATCAGACCAAGTGCTGTAGTTTTTCTTGGTTTATAGGAGCCGACAAGGCTCCTTTTTTTATGTCTATAGTGGATGAATTAAATTGACGATTCGCTGCTACAACTCCATGGCGTTGCATCAAAAACACCAAAGCAAAAAAAGAGCGAATCATCGCTCTTTTTCAATCCTCATTGAAAACGAATCAATTAAAGACGCATTTCAATGCCTTGTTCTGCAAGATATTTTTTCGCTTCAGGAATGGTGTGTTGACCAAAGTGGAAAATAGAGGCTGCAAGCACCGCATCTGCGCCACCTTTTAAAATGCCATCGGCCAAATGTTGGAGATTACCGACACCACCAGAAGCAATGGTTGGAATGGTCACACGGTCATTGATGTTACGCATCAGTTCAAGGTCATAACCGGCTTTGGTTCCGTCAGCATCCATCGAGGTGATGAGTAATTCACCTGCACCGAAGTCCGCCATTTTTACTGCCCATTCGATGGCATCGATACCGGTTTCTTTACGACCACCGTGGGTGAAAATTTCCCATTTATTGTCGCCAGTTTTTTTTGCATCAATCGCAACCACAATACACTGTGCGCCAAAACGCTGAGAGGCTTCTTGTACAAATTCAGGGTTATAAATAGCCGCAGAGTTAATCGAAACTTTGTCCGCACCCGCATTTAATAACAGGCGGATATCTTCTACTTTACGCACGCCACCACCGACTGTTAATGGCACAAATACAGACTCAGCCATACGCTCTACCGTACGGTAAGTGGTATCACGACCATTTGAGGTTGCGGTAATGTCTAAGAAGGTAATTTCGTCCGCACCTTGTTCGTTATAACGGCGTGCAACTTCAACTGGATCGCCTGCATCACGAATATCAAGAAATTGAACACCTTTCACTACACGACCGTTGTCCACGTCGAGGCAAGGAATAATACGTTTAGCAAGCATAATTTTTTCCAAAAATAACAGCCGATTATGAAACTTCGCGACTTAGATGCTACACCTTAGTAGTCGGAGCGGTTATTCTATCAAAAATATGTAAGTTTTTTCGCAGGTTTTCTATGTCGGTTTATACCACTTTGACTTTAAAGGAAGTTCAGGATTTTGCAGCACCTTATGGACTGGAGGTGATTGACCTGATTCCGATTCAAGGCGGTATTCAAAATACCAACTATTTTATTGTTTGCGAAAATGGCACGCAGTATGTATTAACTGTTTTTGAAGAGATGGACGAGCAAGGTGCAGGGGAACTGGTCCCTGTACTTGAACATTTGGGGCAGGCTGGTCTAGCTGTGCCTGTACCGCTGAATCATTCGGGTAAAGCGATTCATAGCTTAAAGGATAAACCTGCACAGATTGCGCCACGCATGCAAGGTCAACATCCCATGCCTGCGAGCTTAGCGCAAGCAGAAGCGATTGCTGTAGCCCAAGCGAAAATGCATGTGGCTTTACAAGATTTCCCTTTGGAACGTGCAGAATATCGTGATCATGCTTATTGGTTACAAGTTTCACGTGATATTCGTCCAACATTAAATGAAGCAGATACCACGTTACTTAACAATCTGTTGGGCTTATATGACATCTTAACGGCGATGTATCCAGACCGTCCTACCGGTTTTATTCATTCTGATCTGTTCCGTGACAATACTCTATTTGAAGGCGATCAACTCAACGGCATTTTAGACTTTTATGAGTTAAATAAAGACGAACTCTTGTTTGATATTGCTATTACTTTAAATGACTTTTGTACTGAATATCCGGATGTACATTTGAATGAAGACAAAGCCATTGCCTTTTTAAATGCCTATGAAAGCGTGCGTCCATTAACCGCAGATGAAAAATCATGCCTAGAGTTATATTTGGCGATGGCGGCAGGTCGTTTCTGGATGATGCGTTTACAGGTGGCACAGAAAAATGCGGCAGAAGGCCGTACAGGGGATGATATTTTGCAGAAAAACCCTGCTGAAATGCGTAATATGCTGATTGAACGATTAAAATTCGTCACTGCATAAATTTTAAAAACAACGAGGGGGAAAAGCATGCGTGATCAAGGACGCTTAGTAGAATGGTTTGATGACAAGGGCTACGGCTTCATTCAACCGAACGATAGCACCAAAGATCGCGTATTTTTGCACATTAAAGATTTTTCCCGTCCCGGCCCACGACCAATCGTGGGCTGCGCGTTGGATTATGCTGTGATCTTAGACGAACGCGGACGCTTTCGTGCACAGCAAGTGCATTATTTAAAAGCCTCACAAACCAAAGCTACACAACGCCCTAATAAAAAAAATGTGGTGCAGATGCCGCGTCAGGCAGAGCCGATGCAAATCTTGTGCATCATTTATATCCTCGCCTTGGCGGGTTTGTCTGTGGCGGGTTTACTCAGTGGCATGGTGCTGCTTTTTGTGAGTATTATCAATGTCCTGACCTATTGGTTCTACGCTCAAGATAAAGAAGCTGCGCAAATGGGGAACCGACGCGTGCCAGAAAATACACTGCATCTTTTGTCTTTTTTAGGTGGGTGGCCGGCGGCATGGCTGGCTCAGCAACGTTTGCGGCATAAAACACAAAAACAACCATTTCGAAAAATATATTTCTGTACTATAGCCTTTAACATATTACTGATTTTATGGCTGATTTCACCATTTAATATCCTGCATATCTAGGGTGGAATGATCCGCAAAATCATCATGACGGAGAGCGAAATGAATTATTCCATTGATAAAGATCCAAACCGCCTGCTCACGATTATTTTGTATATTCTTTATATTGTGGCGATTTTTTCTGCCGGCTTGCTTGCGGTCCTCGCGTTGATTATTAATTACGTCAAACGCAGTGATGTGCGCGGCACGATTTTTGAAAGCCATTTCACTTGGCAGATTCGCACGTTTTGGTGGTATCTCATTTGGAACATCATTGCTTTCGTGCCTTTTATTTTTCTGTTCTTTACCGGCAATAATGCCAATGCTTTTGCAGGTGTAGCACTGGGAGCGAGTACCTTCTGCGTCACGGTAATCGGACTGTCTTGGTTATGGATTGTGTACCGCGCGATTAAAGGTTTAATTCGTGTCAATGACAACAGACCGATGTATGACTAATGCGAGTTCAGAACTTTTTGGCATAAAAATCTTGGCATTAAAAAGCGACCGTATGAGTCGCTTTTTTGATCTAATAGAGGATGCAGAAATTAGCGTTTCTTTAACCATTTCGGCCGCCATTCACTCACAATCACACCAAGAACTACACACAGTCCGCCAATGAGAGCGAGCGGTGTTAAGCGTTCACCGGCAAGCCGCCCAATGATCGCGGCCCAAACCGGTTCACCTGCATAGATGATTGCCGCCTGTGCAGGATCAACCATACGCTGCGCCCAGTTCATCACCAATTGAATTACGGCGCTGGCCAGCCCCAATCCGCAGAGTACAGCGATTAATGGCCATTCAAATTTTGGCAAAGTGGTTTCATCCACCAGTGGGGCAAAGCAAAAACAGAACAGAGAGGCAAATGCCAACTGTAGAACCGTCACTCTGCGCAGATTGACGCGGGGTGCAAAATAGCTGATCAAGATAATTTCAAAGGCAATGGCAATCGAACCGAGCAGCGTAATGATTTGTCCAAAATTGAGCTGAATAGCGCCAAAACCATTACCCGTTAAAAAGACCAAACCGACAAAAGCCAAACTTACACCTAGCCATGTCATCACATGTGGTTTATGCCGAAAACAGAGCCACATAAAAATCGGAACCAGCGGTACATACAGCGCAGTTAAAAAAGCCGATTCGCTGCTGCTGATACTTTGCAAGCCGACTGTTTGCGTCGCATAGCCGATCGCAATTACCGCGCCAATACTTGCGCCCGCAATGACATCGTATTGAGAAAAATGTCTAAGATATTTGAGCGATAACAGACTCACAGCCAGTGTAGCTGCGGCAAAACGTAGACCGACAAACAGCACTGGACTGCTAAAATTTAAACCGTATTGCACGGTGATAAAACTGGCGCCCCAAATCATGGTAATCAGGATGAGTGCGAGCTGCGGAAACTTGGCTTTCCAAGCAGATTGGACGGTTGACATGTGTATTTGATTGTTTGAAGAGGAGAAATAAAAAAAGAGGCCCGAAGACCTCTTTTCTGCTCGGGAAAATTACAAGCTTTGTTGATCAAGCAGTAATTGAGCTTCACGAAGGTTCAATGTGCCTTCATAAATTGCACGACCGGTAATCGCACCTAAAATACCCGGTTGGCCTTTTAAGTTACGCACGTCGTCAAGGTTGGTCACGCCACCCGATGCAATAACAGGTAAGCCTGAATACGTTGCAAGGTTAACGGTTTGTTCAACGTTCACACCTTGCATCATGCCATCACGTGCGATGTCGGTGTAGACAATGCTTGATACGCCAGCATCTGCAAAGCGTTTTGCCAAATCAGTAGCTTTCACGTCTGTGACATTTGCCCAACCATCTGTTGCCACCATGCCGTTCATGGCATCGATACCAACAATGATATGGCCTGCAAATTTTTTGCACGCTTCTTCAACAAATTCAGGCTCTTTTACCGCTTTTGTACCAATGATGACAAACGATACGCCTGCATCAAGGTAGTGTTCAATGGTTTCAAGAGAGCGGATACCACCACCAATTTGAATTGGCAATTCAGGCTGTGCTTTAGCAATCGCTTCAACCACAGGCTTATGAATCGGTGTACCAGCGAAAGCACCGTTTAAATCTACCAAATGTAAGCGACGCGCGCCTTCATTTACCCAATGCTGTGCAGTTGCCACTGGATCGTCAGAAAATACGGTATCGTCTTCCATACGACCTTGTTTTAAACGGACACATTTGCCATCTTTCAGGTCAATTGCAGGGATGATCAGCATGCTTTCGCTCCTTGCTCAATCAAATTAAGAATGAATTTGTGCCTAATCTTATCAAATAAACGGCTATTCACTAAATGCTAATATCAGAATTGATGAATTAAAAAAGCCTGACATAGGTCAGGCTAGTGCGAATAAAGGATTGGATTTTATTCTTGGTCTAAAAAAATGCGCTGTGTATTCGCGTTTTTAGTCATTAAACATAAGCGGTTGTTTGTAATAAATCGCTGTTTACGGATTGAAGTAAGGTGCCGACATCGTACAAGCCTTGATTGAGAGCTGTGGTACTTTCACCGACCACTTGAACAAGATCACCGACCACAGGAAGTTCAGTGGCAATCGATGTAATCGGTGCAATGTCATCCAGTAAGGCATCTAAAGTGCCTGAAACATCTTGCACGACACCACCTACACTTGTTAAAGGAGCATTCAGGACAGCTGTTAATAATTCGGTAGGATCAATACTGGCTACATAGCCGCCCGTTTCAGCCAACAAGCCTGTTAAATTGCCTGTAGTTTCGCCTACTGCATCCAATAGACCGCCCAGCAATGGCAGGTCAGAAAGTGCGTCTGTGATTGGTGCAGCCCCCCACTGAGATGATCAACCAAACCTGCAACTTCAGTCACAGTTTGACCGACCACACCAGTTATGCCATTGAGAGCGGTCTGTACACCGCCGAGAAGATCACCTGTCGCGAGTTGATCGGCTACCGCATGTAAGCCATCGCCTAAAGTGCCGATCAACTGATTTTCAACTGCCAGTACTTTTTCGATGGTCCCCCCAATGAGTGGAAGCTCAGTCAGTGCATCCGTTAAGGGGGCTGTTAAGCTACTCACGGTCTCTAAAACGCTGTCTACAGTATCCAAAACAGTATTTAAAACCAGTCCAATCGCTTTACTGATTCCTTGTAAAGTCAGGCTGAGTACACCGCTGATTTTTCCTGTAAATAAGTTCAACATGTCAGGTTCTCCAAGCTTTTAAATTATGATGTGTTATGTATTTTGCAGACTTGTTTTAGCAAAAGGAGATTGATGAAAACAAATTATGAAAGTATAGAAAGAATGAGATAAATCATGTAATTCTGCTAGAAAACCAAGAGAGATCAAAACCTTAGTTGAATAAAAATACAAATGTATATTAATGTAATTAAAATGAGTTAAATCAAAGATATAAATGTACTTAAAAGGTGCAATTTTATTGTTTTTAGGCTGTGCTGTGACTATTTTTAAAGCAATAACGTACTGTTCAAATCTTTAGCGCAAATAAACTGCAAATTCATTGGCACTCTTCAGCCGATCTTTGCACTTGGTCATGCCATAGATTGGGGCAATATCCAGTTACAGAGTGGTTACATCGCTGAATATAAATTAAATCATTAAAATAATTAAGGGTTTATAATTTCATGTGCGGACGAATTCTTAGTTTGAGGGAGGTATTGGGAATGGTTTTAGGTAATAAGCCACGTTGTAATAATTCTTCAAAGACCAAAACAGGGGCATAAGCATCGGCAGCGGCATAACGAATTTGTTCTGGATTTAAGCGCTTTTTGGCCCAATTCGAGGTGCTGACCGATTTAGATTTTGGAAAATTTACAAGAAAAAGCAGTGCCATGGCATTTTTTAAACCGACGGGTTGGGTTAAGCCAAAAGAAGCAAAGCACTTGGAGAGTTCCAAGACACTATTCAGTTCGATGCCTTTTTTACGAAATAAATGCGCATCATTTTTTAAGCCAAAACCTACTTTAATTTGATCCCGATTACTCAAGATTGGTCTTAAAAAATCCCAAGTGCATTCGTTCATTTGAAACAACCACGCCTGTTGCGCCGTCGCAAGTTGGATTAAATGTGGACCGGTAGAGACCTCACCTTTACGAAAAGTCGGCTTAGATTCAGAGTCGAAACCGAATAAGGCAGTCGTCTGCAATTCATCGGCCCAGTGTTGGCATTGTTCTGCATTGTGAATGACATGGATCTGCTCTGGCACTAAATTTTGGAACAATGGAAAATCTTTAATCTGTTCTTTTGTTGGCAAAATAGGTGTCAGTAGAGCATCAGTCATTGTGATTCAATTCAAAGGCTTGTTGTTGCAGCCTAGAGCGTTTAGGTCGGAAATGCAAATACCGAGATGTGGCGTTGAGCATGAGCGATTGACTCATCGGCCTGTCATAGCGCGTTGCTATGACAGTGACGAGGGTACTTAAACACAGTGACCAAGAGACTTAAAGTCAGTGACGACTTAAAATAGAAAACGCGCAGTAAATAATACATTTACCAAGATCAGTAAGAATAAACCGATAAAGAGAAAGGCGAGAACCACCTCCCATGTTTTGGATGCACGTGGCTCACCATATTGATTGGCATTTGCAGACCCGGGGATGAGCATCAGCGCAATGCACATGACGATATTGAGCAACGGAATCAGCTCTAAGAGTGCAAACCAGCCTGAGAGATTAAAGTCATGCAAACGACGCACTGAAAAAATCATCAAAGGGATCAGCATTAAAACATTTAGGATAAATCCAATCACTTGCGTCATTGGATTTTCAGCGTGAGCTATTAGGGCATTGAGGGTATTGGGCATCATGCTGACGATCAGTAGCATCAATATGCTCAGCATGAGGCCATAAAAGACATTCCAACCGATAAAAGACATGCGATTAAAACGACCGTCACGGTTCCAACCAGAGTTTATATTGGGTGAATTATTCATATTAAATGATCTTAAATTATCGTAAAAAGTATTGTTATCATTCATTTTTAACCGCAAAAATTGAGCTAAAAACGACATAAAAATGTGAAAAAGTACAGGATTTGATCCTGAACATAAAAAGCGCGTTGATTATAAAGGTAAAGTACAAAAAAAGCCCACTTGTGTGAGCTTGTTTGAATAGGTGTATTGCTGTTTAGAGCGATCTAGGCGGCATCTAATGATTTATCATTATTGTTGTTGAATCGTGGCTTGTTGAGAGCGGATCACTTAGTTTTGGTAAGACGGAATCATGATCGCAGCAAGTATCCCGACTATAAACACCACGATATACAAAACAGCCAGCACTGTTTCCCAGCCTTTGGTCGGGCGTGGTTGTCCAAAGCTATTACTACCGCTATTACCCGGTGCAAATAACACATAGAGCGCAAACAATATATTCACTACAGGAACTAAGATCAGCAGTGCAAGCCATCCTGAATGGTCTCGGTCATGTAAACGACGGATTAAGAAAATGACGCTGTAATAAATGACGATGGCATACATGATAAAGAAAATAATCATGAGTGGCGTTGACATAGCACCCTCAGTCAGCGCATTTTGCGCACCGGGTATGAGCAGGCCGACCACAACAGCAATTAGCGTAAAAATAATGCCGAGAAGTAGATTCCATGCAAGATATGCGCGACGGCTAAAGCGACCACTGGCTTGGGTCGGTGAGTCAGATGTGAAGGTATTCATTATTATTCCTAGGCGTTGGTATTTTTATAAGTAGGCAAATTCTAAAATGAATATGTAGAAAATAAAAGGATGAAAAATAAACTGTACAAAAAAGCCCACAAGGAGCGGGCTTTTTTGCGGTGAAGGAATTTTAAATATCCCATTCCACAAAGTTTTTCAGCAATTGCAGACCGGCTGTATGACTTTTTTCTGGGTGAAATTGTGTCGCAAACAAGTTTTCCTTGTGAATTGCGGTACAAAATTTCAAACCATAGTCACAGGTTGCAGCGACTATGCTTGAATCTTGCGGCTCTACATAGAAGCTATGTACGAAATAGAAACGAGCATCTTGCTCAATGTTTTTCCACATCGGGTGGCTAGGGTCTGCCTGATGCACTTGGTTCCAGCCCATGTGCGGCACTTTTAATCCCTCTATGTCAGGGAAGCGTTTAACCGAACCTTCAAAAATACCCAATGCATCTGCACCGCCATTTTCTTCGGAATGCTGCATTAAAGCTTGCATGCCGACACAGATCGCAAGCACAGGTTTATTAAATGCCGCTTTACGGACCACATCATCAATGCCTGCATCATGCATGCCTTGCATACAGTCACGCATTGCTCCCACACCGGGGAACACAATTTTATCTGCTTGTGCAATCAGCTTAGGATCATTGGTGACATCAACAGTTGCACCCACGTGTTCGAGGGCTTTTGCTGCTGAGTGAAGATTTCCCATGCCATAGTCAAGAAGGGCAATACGGGTCATTACAATGTTCCTTTGGTAGACGCAACAGTATTTTCGGCACGCGGGTCAACTTCACACGCCATACGTAATGCACGGGCAAAGGCTTTAAATACGCTTTCAATTTGGTGGTGGCTGTTTTTACCTTTTAGGTTGTCGATGTGCAGCGTCATTAACGCATGGTTCACAAAACCTTGGAAAAATTCAGAGAAAAGATCCACATCAAAAGTCCCGATGCGCGCGCGAGTGAATGGAATATCCATCCAAAGACCCGGACGGCCAGATAAATCCACCACAACACGACTCAGTGATTCATCGAGCGGCGCATAGAAGTGACCGTAGCGACGTAAACCTTTTTTATTGCCCAGTGCTTGAGCAAAAGCTTGACCCAGTGTAATCCCACAGTCTTCTACAGTATGATGATCGTCAATTTCAAGATCGCCATCACAATGAATATCAATATCAAACAGACCATGTCGCTTGATTTGATCAATCATATGATCTAAAAATGGAACACCAGTGTTTAAAGTGCCTTGACCAGTACCATCAAGATTCACACGAACTCGAATTTTGGTTTCGTTGGTGTTTCTTACCACTTCACTGATACGATCTGTCATAGACACGTTCCTCAAATACGTCAAAATGATTGATGTAAAAATATTTTCGCTGTGACGAAAAGTCACTGCATATTAGATTGCTCAGGAGGGTTTATCAATGCCTATTACCGTACATGCCTATACTTCTTTAGAAAATGATGAAGTGCGCAGCCAGCTTGAGCGACTGTATGACACCAGCCCTGAGTTTAGCGACGGTTCCGATGCGATTGAACAACTTGAGCAGAACTTAGCTCAGTATACCTTAGTTTATACTGCAGAATTTAATACAAAATTGATTGGTGCGATTTGGTGTACAGGCCAAGGTGAAAGCAAAACCCTTGAATATATTGTGGTACACCCTGCAAATCGTGGGCGTGGTGTTGCAGAGCGCTTGGTCAGTGAGACCACCCGTATGGAAGAAGAAAAAGGGGTGAAGACTTTTGAGCCGGGTTGTGGCGCGATACATCGCTGTTTGGCGCACATTGGTAAAATTACTGCGGCTGAATAACTGGTCCCCCAATTGAAAGCAGCCATTGAGCTGCTTTTTTGTTGGATAAATACAGTTTCGTCACTGTAATTTCAGCTGTGGAAATTTGAAATCACTCAAAAAATAAGCAAATAGTGTGAAATATTGATTTAAAAATAAACATTTGCACAAAAAAGCGCAACGGATGCTTGACGCCATGAGACTGAAATTGTTTAATACGCCCCATCGGCGTGATAGCTCAGTAGGTAGAGCAACGGATTGAAAATCCGTGTGTCCCCAGTTCGATCCTGGGTCTCGCCACCATATTCAAAACTGATTTTTCAGTTTATCAATCCCTGATCCCATCAGGGATTTTTTTTGCCTAAAAAATATGCATACGAAAAATATTTTTATAAATATGATTGACTAATTAACTGAGATGCGGCTTAATACACCGCATCGGCGTGATAGCTCAGTAGGTAGAGCAACGGATTGAAAATCCGTGTGTCCCCAGTTCGATCCTGGGTCTCGCCACCATATTCGAAAAACCTCAAACGATTGTTTGAGGTTTTTTTTCGTCTGCTGTTTTTCAGGTGTTGATATTTCGCACAGTTTAACTGCTACAATCGATGCCAGATGATGGGCCCAATTGCTATAAGAAAATTATTAAAAAATAAGGGTTAAGGTTATGAAAAAAATATTATTTCCTGTTTTGATCTGCATGATTGCCTTGCTGAGCGCATGTGGTGGCGGGGGCGGTAGTAATGTCGATTCTTCCTATTCTAAAACCATTATTCAAAATGGTGTGACCTATGAATGTAAAAGTGAAAATGCAGCAGCGCTTTGTGATAATGGCAATTGTTCTTCTTGTGAATCATCGCTCGATAAAATAATCACAGCATCATGCAGCACCAGTATTTCCGCAGGGCAAACAATTTTTGCCGTGACCAAAACGGGCTGTGTATCCAATATGAAATCGGGCAGCAGAATAACTGCAGCATGTGATAATGGTCTGCTTAAATTAAAAGTTGGATCTAACTTTAGCTTAAATCAGGTGATTAACACGGGTACGACGATGAGCTCTGGTGAATATATTGTCGGCACAGAAGTGCTCCGCTGCAGGCTTTAATCAAATGAACATAGTTTCGTGGAGTGACAGTTGAAGCGACTTCAATATGCGGCGCTTGGACTGCTCTGTTTTGCACTGGGCTATATTGCGGCATCGTGGAATGACCAACCAAGCTTGACGTCGCCGCCACCTGAGCACTCGCTTGTCTCTTTGGCGACGAGTAATCCTGTGGCACTCTTGGCTTTAGATCAAGATGCCTCGGATCAGCCTCATTCTAAAGATATACAGCAACAACTCAAAGGCCAACATCTTCAGCTAAAGAGCATTATTCAGCAGACTTCAGATCAACAATTGGGGCAATATTTACAGCAGGCATTTCCCAATTACAGTTTTGCAGGGATTCAAAATAAGCAGCAGTTTGCGCAGCAGATGTTAGACGAATTTCTACAAGCCAAAAATGATCCGCAGCAGCGATTGGCAGGGCAAGCGTATGTGACTGATCAATCACAGACAGATGTAGATCAAGTTTTACCTCGTGAAATCTATGTCACACAGCCGTTGTATGCACATTTTGATACCATGGGTAAAGTTCCAAACAATACGCAAGTTATGGTGCGTTGGACGCATCGTGATAGCGGTGAAGTGCTGCTCTTTACGCCACGCAAAGTTAGTGAGCAACAGCAACAAAACTGGGTGAGTTTCTATCCCATGACTGGATGGAAAACTGGTCATTATGATGTGAAATATTATCAAATGAATGATCAATTAAGCCCGATTGCACAGACCAGTTTTTATATACAGCACGTGATTGAGTAAATATTTGAAGCTCAAATTTTATCGCTGAAGCAATGACTTAAGTGCTAGTTTCCAACCCTAAAAATTCGATTAAACTGATAAAAAAATAAATAATGAATTTTTACAATGAAAGACCTTTTCTCTACAGGGAGTGCGCTGTATCAACAATCACGTCCAAGTTATTCTGCTGAAGTTGTCGATAGCATCTTGCAGCATGTTGCCGTGCGTGAATTGGCATGGGACTGTGGTGCAGGTTCAGGTCAATTTACCAAAGGTTTGGCACCCTATTTTCAACAGGTTTTAGCGACAGATCTGAGTGCTGAGCAATTGGCACAAGCACCCAATTTAGATAATGTGCGTTATGAGCAAGCTAGCGCCGAACATTGTCCGCTTGCCGACCATTCAGCGGATTTAATCACAGTCGCGCAAGCGATTCATTGGTTCGATTTTGCTGCATTTTATGCAGAAGTACGACGCGTATTGAAACCCCAAGGTCATATCGCCATTGTGGGTTATGGTCTGATTCAATTTGAACACGCGGAATTGAACCAGCTTTTACAGGATCTGTATTTTGTCACGTTAAAAGGCTATTGGGATGCTGAACGTTGTTACATCGACGAAGAATATCGCAGTATTCCGTTTCCATTTCAGGAGTTAGCGACACCTCAGCTGTTTTTAAATTACAGGTGGAGTTCACAGCAAATTTTGGACTATTTGCAAACATGGTCTGGGTTAAAACATTATCAACAGCAACATCCGATACTTCAACCATGTGCAGCTTTGCACGACTTCTTTAGCCGTCATCCGCAGCAAGAGTTTGCTTTGTCATTTCCTGTGCTGTTAAGAATTGGAACAGTATAAAAAAGAAAAAGCAGTGGTAATGCAGATAGGTAAAGGATGATATCTCAAGTCCAGAATGAGCAACGTGAGGTTTAAACTAGCTGTGCTATCCTGCCGTTTGTCGGGGTTAAATCTGGTAAATTGATTAATTGTTGTACAATAATAGCAGTGTAAATTTTTTCAATTTTCTATTTTTAAATCTCTTGGAATGAACATGATGAATCTCCCTAAATCTGTTTCCGTTTTGGTTTTTGTTAGTGCAGCAATGACGGCTATGAGTACATTGGCTGCGGAAAAAGCCACTACAAAAGCTGATGAAACCGAACAACAAGCTATTCAGATGCCTGCTTTAACCATTATGGCAGAGCGTGAAATGCGTGCAGAGACGGGCATTGTTGAGTATCAAGAGCAGGTGGATCGCCGTAAAGCCTTACAGCAACGGGTGATGCAACTTGAGCGTGATACTCAAAACAAAGGTGTCGATGCAACAATCGTGTCAAATATTGATATCTTACCTGCCACAGCAGTGCCAGATATGTCGAATTTATCGCCTTTGATGCAACAGCATGTTTTAAATATTGCCGCAGGTTTGCAGTCTTCTGACCCACGCAATGGTTTATATATTATGTTGCAACCCTTTGGGATTGACCGTAATGCGACCAATGTGCAAATCAGTCGTGAGCAAATCAATCTCGGAAACATCGACCGTCAGTTAAATACCAATCCGATTAAGACCCCATAATCGAATACATCTCTACAGTACATTGAAGGCGAAAATTCATGTTTTATCCATGAATTTTCGTTTTGATGGCATGCGCAATTTAAGTCTATTTACATTGATGTTTTCAAATAGCCTTCTTAAAAAGCATGGCTATTTTATCGTCAATCTTCAAACTTTTGGTTAAACTGAATAAAAGGGCATTCGGAGCTCATTATGCCGCGTATCTTTGTTGTCTTGGCCAGTGCTACGGTATTGGTCTTTGGATGGATGTTTTATCAATATTCAGTACAGCAAAAAGAAGCTGTGCAACTCTCGACCTATGAAACGGTTTTGCGTGAAAAAACCGAGCAAATTTTTCAGCAAGCTCAGCACTGGGAAGAGCCGATACAACTCAATGTGACAGATGCACGGCTAACGGGGGATTATAAAATCATGTCGGATTTTATTTTGAGCCAAATGCTGCAGCGTGCAGAAGCGCGGAATCAATATATTCGTGATCTTAAAGCACTGAATTGGGATAAATTTCTCGATATCGATCGCTTATTAAAAGATAAAAAAAACCAATATCAAGAGACTGAGCAAATGCTGCAGCAGGTGCATGCAGTGGTCGATGCTTATGAACAAAAAACCACACAGCAAGAGGAAAATGGTTTAGCGCAGGCCAAACAGTTGGCGGTCAAACAGGTGTTTCGTCAGCAAATTGCGCAGAGTTTAAGAGACAGTCGTGATAGTGATGAGTCGCATGCTTTATTTGAGTTAGAAAAGCAAAGCTTGGCGAAGGCTGATGAGCTCTTTGCTGTGCTGAAAGCCAATAAATGGGAAAAGAAAAATAAATTATTTATGTTCTATGAAGATGCGCCTTTAAAGCAGTTTAATCAGCTTTATACAGAGATGTTAGCGCTCAATGCACAAATGGATGAGATCCGCCAAAAGAACCGTTCAGAGTTGAAACAAAAGCTTTAACTGACTGTCATCTCTCTTTCAAAATTGCGCGATAAAGTGGCTTATAGCAAGGTTTTACATCATATAGAGGTCCATGCTCATGCGAGCTATTCAGATTTTTGATGATATTCAGCAGGTCTATATCGACTTTATCGCGAACCGCCAATATCCACGTTTGGAAAGTTTAAACAATTGGGGCAAGAACCGTTTTTTCTTCAGTCAGTATTTTCGCATGATTGAAGATTGGCATCTGACTGAACAGATTGTGATTGAATTTAATCAACAATTTTATAGTTTGGATACAAGGACGGCGCCTGACTTTATGGATCAAGATAAATACATGGCTTGGTTGATGGAACAATTACAAATATTAAAATAAGTCCTTTTCATTCAAATTATTCAGCACAACTTCGAGACATGTTATGCAATTCAAAGCCATCCTTTAGCGGATGGCTTTTTTGTTGTTATCGAGCATCATTTTGGGAACTGAGTTCCGAACTAGCACGAATGGCGCAAAAAACATTGGCTTTAAAACAGTCTTTGATTGTTTAAATTGCAAATTTAATACAACTATCAACCAATAGTGTGACTTAAATCACTTAAAATACGCCGAAAATTTAAACATAACTTTTTAGCCAGCAGCCCATAACTCATAAGAAGCTGAGCTGTATTGAACTTGCAAAAATTCTAACCTTAGACCGATTGGCTTTGAATGAAAGGTTTATCGCCATTTTTAGAGACGATTTTTTTAGCGTATGAAAAAATTAATACTGCTATGGCTTGCCATATGTGCGGTTTCATTGGTGTCGATAGGCTATACCTATGAATTATTCATTAGCCCTGTTTGGGTGGTAAATGCATTCGCTGCCTATGGCATGGTTTTAATGCGAAAGCATTTAAGTCACGATTTACTGATCGTGCTTTATGCTTTTAGTGCGATCTTTGTGGCTTCGCTGATGGTCGATCCTGCCAAAATCTTAGAAGATAAATTTCTCCTGTGTGCGATTTCGGCATTTCAGATTTGGGTATTTATTAAAGCCTATTTAGCGCTGAGCCATTTAAAAAAACGCCGCTTTAAGCGAACCCTAATGTTAGCTGTTCCGAGTATCGTGAGTGCTTTTGCAGGCAGTCTCTTGTTTGTGGCGTGCTTTCAGATGGACAACCAATACTTTGCCTTTGTTGATTATTTTCTAGAGCAATTTGCAACAAGTTTGGCTGTGGTGTGTTTACTGTTTGGTGTTCAGCGCTGGATGAATGTGCCGTGGGTGGATTATGGCTATCTGATCGTGGCACTGGCCGTCCAATATGTGATCTCAAATGATCAGATCTTCTATGCTTGCATGGTCTTGCCTTTATTGATGTGTTACTACGCGATCAAATATGACTTCAAAACCTTTTGCTGGCTGATTGGCTTAATGACGCTGATCTGTGGCTGGTATGGTGCCATGCCATTGGCTGGGGAATATTGGTCGGATGCACAGGTACATATGCTCTCGCGGATCAGTTCTTATCGTTTGGCATTGGGTATTTATTTGATCATTTTTCTGTTTATTTGTGAGCTGTATGCACGAAATAAACGTCTATATTTGGCTTTGCAACGTGTAAGTTTTTGCGATGAGTTGACGGGACTGAAAAATCGCCATGCCTTTAAAGAACAAATATTTATAGAGGGTGCGGTTGATAAAGGCTGTGTCATTTTGCTCGATGTCGATAATTTTAAAAAAATTAATGACCAATATGGGCACCAAATGGGGGACAGTGTTTTGGTGCATTTGGCAAAAATCTTAAAAAATTGTAGTCCACGCGCGAGTTTTATCAGTCGCTGGGGCGGTGAAGAATTTTTAATTTTGCTCGAAGGTGCCGATTTGGAGCAGGGTAAAATGTTGTGTGAAACAATTTTGGAACGCTGCGAACATGTACCGTTTCGAAAAGATCAATTAAGGCTAGATGTCAGCTTTAGTATGGGCTTGGCCGAGTTTCAACAGTTGAGTTTGTCTAATTACTCCACGACTCTACAGCATGTCGATGCCTGCCTATATCAGGCGAAATCACAAGGGAAAAATCAGTTTGTTTATCAAAAGATTATTCCGTTAGCAGAAAGCAGTATTGCAGTCTAAATAGGCAAAAAAGATGCCGTGAAGGCATCTTTTTTAGCATTTAATCAATGATTAAGCTGCTTTTTTGAACCAAGAAAAGAAACCTTTTTTCTCAGCTTTCGCTGCTTCAGCTTTTTTCTCTGCACATTTTTTAGCGCAGTCTTTTTTCGCTTCAGCTTTTACTTCTTCAGTTTTAGTTTCAACAGCTTCTTTTGCATCAGTTGCTTTTTCTACAGCTGCATCTTTTGCTTCAACAGTTTTTGCAACGACAGCATCTTTAGTTGCTACAGTTTTTGCTACAGTCGCGTCTTTTGCTGCAACAGTGTTTGCAACAACAGCGTCTTTAGCCGCTACAGTTTTTTCTACAGTTGCATCTTTTGCTGCAACTGCAGTTTCTTTAGTTGCTGCTGCTTTTTCTACAACTGCTTTTTTCATGTCAGCAGTTTTTGCTTTAGTGGTTTCTTTCACTGTTAAAGTTTTAGTTTGAGTCGCTTTTTCTGCAACAGCCACTTGAGTTTTAGCAGCATCTTTAGTTGCTTGAGCAGCAGCTACAGTTGCAGTTTTCGCTTGTGCAGCTTGAGCTTTTACAGCTTCAACAGCAGTCGCAGGTTTTTGTTCTACAGCAGTAGTTGCCATAGCAGAAGTTGTAGCAGCAACTAAAGCAACAGCTAAAGTAGTTTTGATCGCGTTCATAGTCATCACTCTATAAAACTTAGTTAAAATAAGGCATTGTAAATTTTATGCCTTATCAACAGCGCTTAGGTTACACGGCACAGAGTGAGGGATTCGATTGTGTGAATATTCCACCAATGTTACAAACGGATAACATGGTGTAACGCAGAAAAACAAACAAAAACAGCGTGCATTGCACAGCATTCGAAATTTTCAATTCAAAGCTGATTTAAAATCACTGTTAAAGCCGTTATTGTGAATATATATTTCTGCCATTGGTATGGCATAAAAATAAAGTCGCATGAGGGATAACATCAGATGCAGCAGCTTATTTGTTATAAACAGCTCCCTGTGTGGACGCAGCAGTCGATTCCACAAGGTTTTAAACAACAGCACAATACCAAAGCAGGCACTTGGGCAAAACTCACCGTACTGCAAGGTGAAGTGAACTTTGCCATGCTGGATGCGTCAGGAAATATCCTCTCGACGCATGTATTTAGCCCAGATCAGCCACCGCCGTTTATTGAGCCGCAGGCGTGGCACAAAATTGTGTCTGCGAGTGACGATGTGCAATGTCAGTTGAGTTTTTATTGCTTAGTACAGGACTATTTTTATAAGAAGTATCAACTCAGCCCAACACATTCAGAAATTTTGGCAGCAACACCATATTTGCAAGGTGGTCGAGCTTTGGATGTCGGCTGTGGGCAGGGGCGTAATTCGCTGTACTTAAGTCAGCTGTCTGAGCAGCATTTTGAGGTGGATGCTTGGGATGTGAACCCACACAGTTTGCATAAGCTGCAAGAGGTGATCGCTGCGGAAGGCATTGAAAATATTCATGTACAGCAGCGTGATCTAAACGCTGACCCAAGCATTACAGGTACATATGATTTTATTTGCTGTACCGTGGTGATGATGTTTTTAGAAGCCAAGACAGTGAAGCCTCTGATTCAACATATGCAGCAAGCCACCAATATCAATGGTTATAACCTGATTGTCTGTGCGATGGATACGCCTGATATTCCTGCGCAGTCTGACTTTCCATTCAGCTTTAAAGCAGGGGAATTAAGTGCCTTGTATGAGGGCTGGAACATTGTGAAATACAATGAAAATGTCGGGGAGCTGCATCGGGTGGATTCAGAAGGGCAGCGGATTAAACAGCATTTTGCGACTTTGTTGGCGCAGAAAATTTAAGCTTAGAATTGTAGGATGTTGAGTTGAAGGGATGGGGATCAACTCAACACTTACTTAATACTGGAAAAATGGGAACCATTTTGAGCTAGTCAGGCTGTATGTGTACTTAGAAAATTCAACCAATTGAATATGATCCTACTCTGATTTAAGGCTGATAAATAAAGCCCAAAGCTTTTAGAGGCAATTGAATGATGTCGATAGTGAGTGTTAAAGGCAATAGTGGTAATTCTGCCAATTTTTCCTGCCCTGACTTTTTGACATAGCCACTTTGGTCTTCGTAATGCTGGATACGGATCTTATAGGGATGGCTTAAGGGCTTTAAATCTGCGGCATTCGCAACTTTTGGGTAAACCGTACCTGCAATTTCTAAGTTAAACAGGTGATCTTGTTGTTCTGCCTTTGAACAATCACATGGTGCTACACCATATTGGTTGAATAATGCCCTTTCCGTAGGACTTAGTGTTCCATTGGGAGGCGCATAATAAAATTTAAAGCTTCCGCTAAATTTAGTGCTGTTCGGGCTCGGAGAATTAAAGTCAAGTTCTCGATGGAGACGAATATATTGTGGATTGAGTTGGCTTATCAGTTGAATAAAATCAGCACCGCCTTTATTGATCAAATAGCTGTATTTATTGCCTGCGACTACGATGCTATCGATTGGTTCATTGGGTATTGCTTTAGCAGGTTTGCCAAATGCGATCACATCATCTTCAAGGATTGTTCTCCATGCATATTTTGTTTCGTATTTTTGAAACAGATCACGGGAGAGTTCACCGATTTGATTATTTGTAACGCAAGCTGTAAGAAAAATAAAAGTGCTTAGGTAGCTCATCTTTATGAGGTAGTGAAGTCGTTTATTTATCATTGTTATGCATATTTAAGTTTTGGTTCAGGCCTTACCATAATTCAAAAATCGCTGAAAATCGAGAATTAACGTTTTAAATTTTAAATATGCTAAGACGTTTTTTAAGGGTTGTTTAGCACGGTTTATTGCTGAAGATTTTTGAACAAAATTTACTTCACAATGGACATTCCCTCTCCTTTTAAGCATAGGTATCTACACAAATCCCAAGTTTTGGGTTAAATTGAAGAGCATGCTCTTCAATTTAATATCTCCCATCTTGATACACGTCTCGTCAGACGATACAACGCCCTCGTAAAGCTTAATATGAAT
>NZ_VPDB01000043.1:0-29451 GCF_013417925.1 Acinetobacter sp. YH12218 | reverse complement strand
TTGATCTAACATTGCTAACGTCTCCAGAGGAGTAAATTTATTTGATGAGAGAATGATAGAACAAACCATTAAATAGGTGAAACGGTTTGTTTTTATAAAATTAATCGGTTTTACAAATCAAATGATTAGGGTCTGTTGACATTTGTTGATTAAAAAAATAGCGAGATAGTAAAATTAAATCGCCAAACCCAATTTTACACTCGCTATGCCTCGAACAATGCTAAATGATCAACACTGGTCCAAGTTACTTGCTATTTTCCGTCACTTTAATATTTATCTCAAATTAAATTTACGGAATTTTATTGAAGCGATTTTATTTCGAATTAGAACAGGCTGTCCTTGGCGTGATTTACCTCAAGAGTTTGGTAAATCAAATTCTATTTTTAAGAAATATAATCGATGGTCTAAAAATAGTAAGTTTATGAATATTTTTAAATTATTCAGCCAGCATGCTGATAAAGAGTGGATTTTTATCGATGGGAGCCATGTACGAGCGCATCAACATTCAGCTGGTATTAAGAATCAAAGTATTTCCAAAAGTATTGGTGGTAATAGTTCAAAAATACATTTAGCAATCGATTCAAATGGTAATCCTATTGAATTTATTATTTCAGATGGAACTTCACATGATATTAAGGTTGCACCTGATCTTGTATCAAAATTAGATTTAACAGAGTCAGAAATGCTATGTGCAGATAAAGGCTATGATTCAGAAAGTTTCAGAAAGAAAATTAGAGAAAGTAATACGAAAGCAAACATTCCTCGAAGATCAAATGCCAAATCTAGCAATGATGATATGGACTGGTATATGTATAAAATCAGACATTTAGTTGAAAATGCATTTTGTAGATTAAAACAATTTAGAGGAATTGCCACAAGATACGATAAGCTAAAACGTAACTATCAAAGCGCTGTTGCTTTAGCTTGTATATTTATATGGTTGCCTCTTTAGCTCAATTTATCGGCTGTAAATGTCAACACACCCTAAATTTCTTTCTAAATCATAAATATATATACGTATAATAACATTAAATTGATTTACTTCGTACACATATATCGTGATAAATCCCTCATTTTTTTCTTTTTTATTGAAATTACACCAAGTCTATGCAAGACATACGCACGACCTGATCAATTACAAAATCTTTATAAAGCTTTAAGTTTCATTTCAGCAAGTCGGCTTTAAATCAAAGGAAATATCAGATGATTTGACTGCTTTTGAGTTCCACCAATAAAGCCGCAATCAATCCCTTGCATCAATCAGCCATCGATCTAGAAGTATAAAATCAACAGTGAGCAGAATAATGAAAATTGAATTTGTCTTTGATATTGTTTATCCCATGAGTTATGTCGCATTTCAAAAGTTAAAACAAAACTGGAATGAACATACAGCAACCCGTGTAGAGCTATTGCCGATTCAACGCGTTCCTGAAATTCCTGAACAAGGCTTAGATGTGCTGCAGTATTTAACCAATAAGTATGGCTCAAGTGCAGCAAATCGAAAACTCGAAATGACAAAGTTTGCCGCTTATAGCGAAGATGTGATTATCAATATTGAGCACATGAAACGTATGCCAAACAGTCAACTGGCTCATCAAGGTATTTTGGCCTTGGACAATATTCTGGACCAATATGCCCTGACTCAAGCCCTATTCCATGCATTATTTGCACACGGTCAAGATATTGCTGATATTCACGTTTTAAAAAGCATCATTGAAGGCATTGGTTTAGATGGCTCAAAAGTACTGCGCTCAATTCAACATAAAGATATTGCAGACCGTCAGCATGAAATTACACAATATGTAAAATCAAAGGGACAGCACCCCATTCCTTTTTACCTTGTGGATGGCGAAGTGAATGATCAGACTTTTTCTACACAGGAACTTCGACAACTTTTTCATCGCGCAAGTTAATCTACCCAATATCAAAAATCCCCATACTATGTGATGGGGGTTTTTATTCTGAGCAATGCAATGATCTAAAAAGTGAATAGGCCTGTTAATGAAGTCCCTGCTCAATTCGATTAATCCGTGATTTGAACTGCTGAGAAAGCAGATACAAAATTAAGCTCAAAACCAGCGTGAGTACTATCACGACGATCAACACCCAACGTACAACAACTTCTACTACATTGGCTTGCTGAACTTGTTTTTCCACGCTTTGCGCCATCGGTGTCATGGTTTTATCAAATAGCTGATTTTGCATCGCCCAGAGCTGTTCAGGCTGAAAACCGTATTCACGGAATTTTGCTGGATTTTGTTGCTCGGTATTGATTAAAGATTGCACCAAGGGAATGGCTGTCGCACGATCTACAGGCTTATGCATCAAAGCAGCTTGTGCAAGTAAATAGGCTTGCACGGGTTTTGCCAATTGTGCATCTTCCATCTCGAAAGCTAGCTGGCTTTCTTGAATATTTTTTTCATAATGTACCAATTTTTGATCTGCTGCACGGTCATCATGATTAAGGTCATATTGCACATAAGTTAAGCCTGACCAAAGCACAATAAACGATAAAATCCAGCCGACAAATTTCAATACAAATGATTGGAAGCGAATTCTAAAAAATTGAAATTTCCTTAGAAATCCAACCAAGAAAAATGCGCCAATAAATGAAACGATGAGTTTGAGAAATAACCAACCAATAAAGGATAAAAAGTTTAAAAAATAGTCGGAGGACTCACCAAGTTGATATGTCAAATCACCTGCACTGACGGGAATATGCAGTTGCTGTACGCTAGAACTTAGGCCAAAAAAGCTATAAACCATATCATGCTGAATAAACAACATCACAGCTGAAACGATCAGCACAGAAACACTGGTTAAAGTCAATAACGTCAAATTGCGTTGACGCTTCTTAATGGTTTGAAGCCCTGTTTTCAGTTGCTGCGTATTTAGCGCATATTCATCAATGGGAGGCAAAGACATACTCCTTCAGATTATATTTTCACCTCCCTCAAAGCTTATGAAGAAGGGTTTGAACCACTCGATTCAATCACCAAATGATTCAAATTGTTTTGTAAGGCACGAATACGTGTCGTCGCTTCTTCACGCTTTTGTATACCTTCTTTCTGAATTTGAATCACATCATTAACGGTTTTAATGAGGGTATTTTGCACATGTTCAAGTGTTTCGATATCAATCACTGAACGCTGATTGGCTTTTGCTGTATCGACAGAATTTTGATGTAACAAATCTGCATTGCGTTTTAACAGGTCATTGGTCGCATCATCAATGCTATTTGCCAATTGCACGCTGTTCTTTTGTTCTTGCAATGAAATCGCCAAGCTAATTTGGTTTTTCCAAGCAGGTAATGTGATGTTTTTAATTGCATAAAACTTATCGACCAACATCAAATTGTTGGATTGAATAATGCGAATCATCGGCAAGGTCTGCATTGCAGACTGTTGCAAGATCTGTAAATCACTCACACGTTTTTCAAGATTATTTGCCAAATGATTGAGGTCATAGATTTTTTGCGTAGTGGTTTGATCTTGAACTTGAGTGGTTAAGCTTGCAATTTCCTGTTGAATTTCTTGCTCTTTCAACTTACCTGCGGCGATATACACCCCTAATTGTTTATATTCGTCTTGCACGCCTTCAAACATTTTATCTAAGGTATTTACACGCGCTTTTAAGCCATTTTGCGAAGTCTCAATTTCTTTGACCAACGCATCAATTTGCTCTTTGGTGGTATTAAAGTGCTGATCAAAACTTTGCTTAGCACCTTTAAATTTATTCAGTAAACCACCAAAAAATCCTGAGCTTTTAGATTTATTTAAAATGCTCGTGGTGTTTAGTTGCTGTGCAACTTGTACCACCTGATTGAGCTTTTGACCTGTCGCATCTAAATCTTTATTTTGCACCAAATTTAACAATTCATCGGTATAGGTCGACGTTTTGGTGGCAATGTTTTTACCATATTCGGCAACACTATTATGACTTAAATCTGCCAATTCCTTACGTGCAGCTTCGACTTCGTGAAAATCGGAAGTTTGTAAGCCAATTTCCTGCAAATTGAGCTGCTGAAACTTTTCTTCAGTCACCTCTTTGCTTACTTCAACGGGTAAATTTTTGGCATCTAAATCGGTCATAACTCACCTTATATTTCTAAGACTTAGAGGAATTCTCTAATGATTTTTTTAAAGTTTTAATCAAATTTTCACGGCTATTATCAAGCTTTTCCAATGAACTTGTCGAGTTACTTTGACGACTTTGTTTCACATGATATTGCCATGCTGGAATCAACACCTGCTGAGCTTCCTTATATCGATCTAATAATTCAAAAGAAAGCTGCTGAGAAAGCTGCATTTGCGTAATTGCAATATCATTACTGGCTTGTAAGGTTTGCAAGGTATTCACCTTTTTCGATAAACGTTCAGCAAAGTTATCAAGCGGATGCTGATTTTTCACAAACTGTGGGTATTCCAGCAAAAACTCTTCAGCCGCGACGATATAGCGTGCCATTTGCTCACGTAAGCCTTGTAGTTGATTAAAACGTGCTTGGGACTTTTGAATTTCTAACTGTAGTTTTTGGCTCAGATGATTTGCCCGATCAAGCAATTGATCCAAATTTTTATAATATTCAACTTGTCCTGAACCGTACTCCAAATCAATGCCTAACCATTTTTGCAAGGCATTAAATTTGCGTGTTTTTAAATATTTTTTTGAATTGGCTAAGGCTTGAATCAACTGCTCAATGGTTTGACTAAGTTGCTTCGTCAACTGAGGGTCAACACCATCTAGCAGTACCGACTGTGCTTGAATTAATTGATCTGCATAATGATTTAGACGATATTGATCGGTCAGTAATGGCACAAGGTCATTCCGCTTAATCGAAAGCACTTCCGCCCGATCTACCGTAATATCCTTTAACGGCACCAATACATCAATTTGTGACATAGCCAATTAAACTCAATAAAATCATTTTTATACTACAAGTTTTGCCATAAAAGTCTTGTAGTATTTTGCAAAAAATACATCTATTTCATCAGTCAAATTTCGCCATCAAATTCAACCGTTGCCTATAGATCCGCCAAAGCAGCCATACAGCATCATATGAATGGATATGATGACCTAAACAGATGAATTCAAGCTTAAGATACCCAAAGATTCAATCTAGATTTAAATTAAACAACTGACTCTACATGAATTATTATCAAAATTATCGTAAAATTTAATCCATATACTTTAGAACCAAATATTAGATCAATAATTTTAGAGGCTTAAATGGAACGTTTTTTCCATAACACAATGTATGCTGCACGTTGGATTCTGGCTCCCGTGTACTTTGGTTTATCCTTTGCACTGCTACTGCTCGCGATTAAATTTTTCCAAGAAGTCATTCATGTCCTTCCGCATATTTTAGAATATTCAGAAGCTGACCTGATTTTAGTCATCCTCTCTTTGGTCGATATGACTATGGTGGGCGGACTGATTGTAATGGTGATGTTTTCAGGCTATGAAAACTTTGTTTCGCAATTAAAAATTAATGAATCGACCAATCGCTTGAACTGGCTCGGCACCATGGATGCCAATTCATTAAAACTCAAAGTTGCAGCATCAATCGTGGCAATTTCTTCGATTCATTTATTGCGTATTTTTATGGATGCGAAAAACATCCCCAATGACAAAATCATGTGGTACATCATCATGCATTTAACCTTTGTTTTTTCTGCTTTTATGATGGGATATTTGGATAAAATCAGTAAGCACTAATCTAGATAAGGTTAATGAAGCCATTTGCGATCATGGCTTCTCGTCAAATTTTAAATCTAGTTATTCATCAAGTTCACTCATTTGCCTTAAACGCTCAAGATCCAAAATCGCGATTTGTCCATAATTCCACGCGATCACTTGTGTTTGGACAAATTGCTGTAAATGTTTATTCAACGTTTGCCGTGAAATATTAAATGACTCTGCAAATTCCTGCTGACTGAGTTTCAGGGGAATTTCCTGCCGACATCCATATTGTTCATAGAGTCGAATCAAATGTCTTGCGATGCGCTGCTCTAGCGTTGCCGTTCTCAAATAACGATTATGCTCAAACATCAAATACATACGTCGACTGAGAGATTGCACGACATTCCAAAGCGCCTGTGGATCACGCTGTAAAACCGCTAAAAACGTTGTTCCAGAAATGATTGCCACCTCGACATGTGTCGCAGCAAAATAATCATAATTCAAAGGCTTTTGTTGTAAGACTGCGACAAAATTAAATACCGACTGGCGACGGATATAGTCATTTACAATCAATTCACCATTATTTTGCAACCAACCAATTTGTAGCGTACCTGAAAGCAAAATATTAATATCTTGCACGATTTGTTGTTGTTTTAAGATGTGCTGCTGTGCATGAAAACGTGAATATTTCACCTGTTGTACAAGCTGTTCTAAAGTCTGATCGCTAAAGCCCTGAAAGATGTCTTCATTACGCAAAATTTGCAACAAATGCTGTTGGGCTGTGTTCTTTTGATCGCTCACGTCTATAAAAAAATGCCTAAGATCTCATCGATCTTAGGCAAGTGCTGAAAAATGTAAAACCATTGTTTTTCGCATTATTTATCTATTTTTGTGCTGTTTTAAATGACGCTCTAATACTTAAGATGCTTTCTCATAAATACGGCCTGCTTCTGAACGCAAGTTTGAAATGTCCGTGTTTTGTATATTCTTCAACACAGTACTCGGCTGACCATTTACATCGACAGGTACATCACCCTCAATGGTGACACGTGAGGCGATACGTAACTCATCACCATAGTCATTGATGGCACGATGCTGCGTTGCACGATTGTCCCAAATGGCAACATCACCAACCGCCCAGCGCCAACGCACAATATTTTCCCATTGCACGATTTGCTCTTGAAACAGTTCAAATAAACGACGTGACTGTACCGGACTATACCCACTGAAGCGTTTAAAGAAGTGACCTAAAACCAAACTTTTTTCACCTGTTTCAGGATGTACACGCACCAATGGATGCTCGGTTTCCACTTCTACCGCGGTACGGAATAAATGGCGATCTTCTTCATTGTACTGACCTTTGGGAGTCGCATAGTCATAACTGTTGCTATGCACAGCGCGTAATTGTTCCGCCAACTTTTGTAGCTCCGGACTTAAATCTTCATAAGCCGTCACGGTATTGGCCCAAACTGTATCGCCACCATGTTCAGGTGCAACTACATTTCTTAAAATTGTGGCTTTAGGATAATTGGGCAAAAACGTAATATCGGTATGCCACGAATCTGCGCGCCCACCACGTGAGTCAATTGACAACGTATGTGCTGTACCATCTTTGAGTGGCACACTTGGGTGATTCAACGGATTTCCTAAAAGTCGTGCAAAGGCTTCTTGTTCTAAATCGGTGAGATCTTGCTGTCCACGTACAAATACAACTTTATATTTTAATAGTGCATGATTAAATTCATCGACCACGCTTTTGTCTAAATTTCCAGACAACTGAATGCCAGAAATTTCGGCACCAATACGACCTGTTACAGGTTTTACTTCAATATGCTGATATTGATAGTCCGGATTGTAATGATTCGATTCTAATTGTGTCATAGGGCTCTACCTTATTCTTCAAATTATTAAGCAACGATGGTGTGGTTGAAATACAGTGTGCCGACTTCGTGCCCATGACTCTGTCAATTCTTTGACAGTTTTCCCAAGTTAAACTGCTATGGTTGTGATGAAATCTGCTTAACAACTTTTGCCGATTTCATATCTAAAAATGCGATATCGAAAAATAAAAAAAGCCATCAATATCGATGGCTTTGTGTGTAGATTTTATCTGTATATCGCTGCGGAATTATAAATAATCCCCTTCACGCTCAGGTTGATAAAGCACTTTAATGATTTTGACTTTCATGGAGTGACCATCAGGCTGCGGCCATTCTATTTCCTGCCCTTCAGCCAAACCTAAAATGGCAGCGCCCACTGGAGCCAAAACATTGACTTGGCCTTTATCGCCACGAAAATCATGCGGATAAACCAATGTAATTTCGGTTGCTTCTGTCGCAGGTGCAATATTAATGAGAACCTTGGCGTTCATACTCACCACATTGGCAGGGACATCTTGTGGAGCAACCACTTCAGCGCGCGCCATCTCATCTTCCAAATGCTCCATCGTCGGCGTCAACTTAGACTGATGCTCCAACATGGTTTCTAAGCGATGTAAATCTTGTTCTGAAAGAATAATATTGGGTTTTTTCATATAAAGTTCCTTTGCGACCTTGCCAACAGATCTATAGCGATGGGCAAATTTTTTGTTATCTCTTATTCCGTTATATCAGAAATATAAATGTTTAGATAACTTTTGAATTTTTCTGATGACATAAAAAAAGCCCCCTTGAGGGGGCTTTCTCAAGTCAGACTTATTTTGCGTAAACTGGGAATTTAGCGCAAACAGCAGCAACTTTTTCTTTCACTGTAGCAATCACAGCTTCGTCACCTTTGCTGTCTAGAACGTCAGCGATCCAGCCTGCAAGGTCACGTACTTCAGCTTCACCAAAACCACGTGTTGTTACAGCAGGAGTACCGATACGGATACCAGAAGTCACGAATGGAGAACGTGGATCGTTTGGTACTGAGTTTTTGTTCACAGTAATGTGAGCAGCACCTAACCAAGCATCGGCATCTTTACCAGTAATGTCTTGTTTAATTAAAGACAATAAGAACAAATGGTTCTTAGTACCGCCAGAAACAACATCATAACCACGAGCGATTAATACTTCAGCCATTGCTTGCGCATTCTTAACAACTTGTTGTTGGTAAGCTTTATATTCAGGCGCCATTGCTTCTTTGAAGCAGATCGCTTTAGCCGCTACAGCGTGAACTAAAGGACCACCTTGGTTACCTGGGAATACAGCTGATTGTAATTTTTTCTCGATTTCTTCATTTGCTTTCGCAAGAATTAAACCAGAACGTGGACCACGAAGTGTTTTATGTGTAGTCGTTGTAGTTACGTCAGCAATTTGTACTGGGCTTGGGTAAACACCAGCAGCAACAAGACCAGCTACGTGAGCCATATCTACGAATAAGTAAGCACCAACTTTGTCCGCGATATCTCGGAAACGTTGCCAATCAACAACTTGGCTATACGCAGAGAAACCAGCCACGATCATTTTTGGCTTGTGTTCTTCAGCTAAACGTTCAACTTCTTCATAGTCGATTTCGCCAGTTTCTGGGTTCAAACCGTATTGAATTGCGTTGTAAGTTTTACCAGAGAAACTAACTTTAGCACCGTGAGTCAAGTGACCACCGTGAGCCAAGCTCATACCTAAAACTGTATCGCCTGGGTTAAGTAGCGCAAGGTAAACTGCAGAGTTTGCTTGTGAGCCAGCGTGTGGTTGAACATTTGCATAATCAGCACCAAACAATTCTTTAGCACGGTCAATGGCCAATTGTTCGATCACGTCTACATACTCGCAACCGCCATAGTAGCGTTTACCAGGGTAGCCTTCTGCATATTTGTTAGTAAGTTTTGAACCTTGAGCTTCCATTACTGCAGGTGAACAGTAGTTTTCTGAAGCGATTAACTCAATGTGCGCTTCTTGGCGAGCATCTTCATTCGAGATCGCTTGAGCTAATTCAGGGTCAAATTGAGCAATAGAGGTGTTGGCAAACATTAGCGAGGTCCTATTAAATTAGGGCTTTTAAGCCGTGCTAAGATTGGCGCGTATTGTAGCATGAAGTTTTAGAAATAAGAGAGGGAAGTTTGTGCTGTTTTTAAATAAATAATGCCCGTGTTGAATCTGCACGAGCACTATTTAAGTCAAATCAACTTATTGATTTGGCATGAGAGTCTCTACATCTTGCACAAAATTTGCCAGATTATCGGTATAAATACTGATATGATCTGCTGTCGCTTGCTCACGGTAGTCAATCGATGTTCCCGGCTTAGCAAGGCTAATCATAAATTTAGTCGCATCTGCTGGAATGGTCTGATCGGCTTTACCTTGATAAATGATGATCGGCGTTTTCACCGCTGTCGTTAAAGGCTGTGAACCTTCACTCATAAAGTTTTGGATTGGCTTTAAAGTTAAGAAATCAGACTGCATGCGTCCATAGTTATCCAAAGTCGTGTTCTGACTCGCATAACTGAGCATGTCATCTTGAATTAACTTGGTTAACTCACCTGAACACACTGTTTCAGCCTGAGGTGCAATCGCAGCCAAATGTCCACTAAATACTTTTGAATAATCCACACTGTTTTTATGCCCTTGCATACCCGCAATAATCTGCGCAGTAAAACTGTCTAAAGGTGCATAAATCATACTTTGCACAGTTGCAGGTTTACCTTCCGCTAACTTCTCGCCTGCGTCAAGAATGAGCGCAAGATTATTTGCAGGTGCTATGGCAATCGTTCCCTTATAGTTTAAGTCAGCACGCGATGCGAATTCAGCTGCACCTAACACGGCTTGACCACCTTGAGAATGCCCGATTGACACCCAATCCTTCGACACCGTTTTACCTTGGCTGGTTAAATAACTTCGAGCAGCGACAACGGCATCGGTAATCGAAAAGGCTTCACTTTTTAGATTCAGATAAGGATGGTTTTCACGTCCACTAGGTTCCCCTAATCCTTCATAATCGGGTGCCACAACGACATAACCCTTTGCCAATAACATTTGCAATAAATATTCAGTGCCTTGCAAACCTTGTCGGCTCGGAGCGCATTTATCAGCCACACCGGTCGTTCCATGTGCCCAAGCCACAATTTTCCAACCACCTGCCGGAGCAACAGTTTTTGGGGTAAAGACTAAGGCTGTGGCTTGAACAACTTTGCCATCTACTCCTAGCATTTTATAGGTCATCAAACGGCTGTCTGCACTCACAGCAGACATATTGTCTTGACTATAGGCGGTTGTAGTTACCACTGGATTTTTGATCTGATTGAGATCAGCGTTTGTTTCAGGGTTACTAAATTGTTGGTCATTACTATCATTACCGCAGGCTGCTAAAAATAGCGCACTGCTGACTAAAACCGTTAAACGCAGCATTTTCATTCCATGATCATTTTGTTTGTTGTTTTAAAGTCAATTTTTCATTGAATATGAATCATTAAATACATGGAACAAACTTTTGTTCAAGCCTAATTTTTAAGCAACTACTCTTATTTTAATATACTAAAATAACCTTGAATTAACACTTTGTTTTAACTTGATATTAATCAACAGTATCCGAATACATCAGCCACCCCGATCTCAGAAAAATGGCTGAACTTATATTTCTGATCATTGGATACAGATTGGGCTATTTTTCGGAGGTTAAAGCAAAATGTAAAATCAACAAAAATGCTGTACCCCCTGCCAACTACACAAACATATGCACAAAAGTAAAGCCGAAAAACCACCATGCCATTGATCGTGAACATACTCTAGTGCTTAATCCACTTAGCGACATTTTTGGATATCAAGATGGACAAAAGCCTTTAAAACAAGTCGATTTAGAAGATGGTTTAGCTTTATCCCGCTGTAAAGGTTTTATTTCGGCAGATGCGATAAAAGCAGATTATTTAAACACTGCGCAGCCATCTTCATAATATTCCTACAAATAATCACAGCATGGGTTTGTCAGTATGGATGTGATCATGTACATTCATAAACATTATTCAACATGCTGGAACTGGACATGCAAGCCATCATTCTCGACACAGAAACCCATACACTAAATGGACAACCCATCGAGATTGCCTATGCTCCAATTCAGGTGGCAGATACCAAAATCACCTTAGATAAATCTAAAATTTTTGATCAACTATATCGTTGTGATGAAGCTATTTCTTTTGCAGCGATGGCTGTACATCATATTTTAGAATCAGATCTTGAAGGTCAGCCCCACTACAGCAGTTTTGAACTCCCATCAGAGACGACATATATCATTGGGCATAATATCGACTACGATATTCGAGCGCTCGAAAAATGCGGTGTAGATAGTTCAAAAATCAAAGCCATTTGTACCCTTGCGCTAGCTCGTCGTGTTTGGCCTGATGCAGAAGCGCATAATATTTCTGCCTTGATATATATGATCACCAAAGGCAGTGAAAAAGCCCGTGAAATGATCCGTAAAGCTCACCGCGCAGATATGGATATTATTTTAACTGCCAATATTTTGATGCATATTGTGCATCACTTAAAAATCAACAGCATCGAAGAATTATACGAAGCTTCGGAAGATGCACGCATTCCACGCAGTATTAATTTTGGTAAACACCGTGGTACTGCAATTGCTGAATTACCTGCGGACTATGTGCAATGGCTATTACGTCAAGATGACTTAGACCCGTACCTACGTAAAGCTTTAGAAAATTCTGCTGTCATTACTTTATAAATCATTGATTATTTAATATTTTCTTAATATTACTGTCATTATTACTGCATAGGATTGCCTTAATTCTTTTGAGCTATGGAATTAAGGCATGTTCAACTATCAAAAAACTGAGCTGGGTTTTCAAACATTAAAAGACCGACAGCTCGCATTAAATGCAAGACAACGTCGTCTGCTACTCTTAATTGGTACTGATGACTTTAACCAAATGCCTGTGCATTATCAGCAGCGCATTGCTGAAGTGACATTGCTTGAGCAACTAATGGAACTTGGGCTGATTCAGCCAATTACAGCACATGATCATCTACGCCTTCAAAGCTCAGATTTTTCTGCTTTTAATACTCCTAAAAAAGCGCCTAGCAATACGTCCGATCTCAATACCTTTAGCCTTGCATCCGATTTCACAGCGCAAGAACATGTGACTTTTAATGAACTTTCAATGCCTACAATGGAAGTTCCTCAGACTCAGACTCAGCACGCACTGACGAACAACCTACCAATGGAGGCGATGGGCTCTACACCCCATCAACTCCCACAAGCCATACCTGAAAACATAACATCAAACAACCCTGTATTAGCAGAACAAATCATTGATTTCATCGAGCATGATTTTGATGAGTTACAGAGCTTTATGTGCAGTTACTTACAGCGTTATTGTGGGCTGATGGCAAAAAAATTAATGCTTAATATTCAACAGGCCACGGACATTGCAGAATTAAAAGCCTGTCAGATGCAATGGATCACCTGTCTAAATGAATCCAATATTCAACCTAAACTCTTACAACATGCATTACAGCAAATTAATTACAGTATAAAAAATCTGCAACAACTGGTTTGACTTAGAGACTTTTCCTCACTTCTCATTCAAAAAACAACTTAATGAGGTGAGTTATTTTTCAAACATATCAATATAAGAAATTGAATTATATTAACTTTATTGATTTACTTATTTCTTTTATGGTTTTAACTGCTGTTTTATACGACCTTCCCCTAATGTCAATCAACAGTAAAAAATCGCAAGAATAAAACCGACCTCCTAGCGTTTGAGCATGTCAATGTCACAACAGTTTTGTTTAGAATTTGATTCTTTCGATAATCCTATGCAACTCAGCAAAATTGGCAATTGGGTATTTACCTTCTTAACCTCACAAGACGAATTGCCTAATGTTCAATTGGCCATTACCTATGTCATGCCACGAAAAATTAGTGATGAATTACAGCCTAGACGTGTGGTCATTCAAAATACAGCCATTGAAACAATTTGGCGTATAGAACAAGTTGAATGCTTCAACAGCCAAACGAACCAAGAACTCACCTTTACAGCAGCGGAACCTCAAGCTCAAATGGTTTTAAACACTATCATTGAAGAATTTGCTCGCTATGATGTCCCGCTTGTATTCAAGCCTCTTTAATTTAAAGCGACTTTCAACTTATTTTGCATAAAGACTCAAGCTGTCTCAATGATTTAACCAAAGTTACCTAGACAGACATTAAATGAAAAATAATCCATACAGATTAATATTGCTCAATTCGTATACACTATTCCTGCTCAATAATTTTTGACCACGGATAATAAAAATGAACTTAGCCAATTATTCTAATGATCAGGCACTCATCCTTTTCAACCTATATAGCAGCCTAGAACAATGTCTAGATGCGATTGGACATTTGCACCTTGGACCAAAACTGGTGCTGACCGACCATGATGTATCAAAAGATCATATGATCGTACAACGTTTTCAAGCTGGTGTTTTAACTCAAGAAATTCAAGTGCGTAAACAAGACGTTGAACTGTCTTCTAGCAACCCGATGACACGCTATCAGTTACTGTCTTATATTTTGAATCAATTTAAAGCAGATCAAATAGCTTAAAGTTCTATCTCTAAAAAAAAACTCACCATTAAGGTGAGTTTTTTATTCATTCAATTTAAGCTTCTAAAAGCTTGTAAATACTGTCCGATTTTTGACTTTCAAAAAGTAATTCGATACTGGGTAGGATGATTTCACCTGCAATAATGATATGTTCAATGCGATGAAACAGCGCTCTTGAATCTTCTTCTGAAGGATTACGCACCAAAGCTTGTGCTTCATAAACCTGACTAAATTGGTCCTTCACTTTAATATCGATCATCTGTGTCATAGTGACGTCTCTACTTGTTTTAATAATTGAATTGTTTATATCACACCTTTACGCAACAACCTGCTTTGTAAATGTTAGATTTCATGGCAATGTAAACTTATTTTACTTTAGTAAATATATATCAATAACATAGATTGACTATTTAATTATTGTTTGACAAAAACACTATATTTTCACATTTTGAAAGACATTAAAAAGCCCGCATTGCTGCGGGCTCTATGTTGGAAGGCTAGTGCTGATTTCTTGTCTGTAATATTCAAAAACATCTTAAACATTACTAAACTCAACGAGCTGTCATTGATCCGTCCAACTTATTGGTAGCGTCGTTTTATGACCTACCGTGATTTAAATATAGCACTTTCAATTCTCTTGCCAAGCCTTGCTAACACTTCAAAACAATTGATCAAATAAAATACAATTGATATTTTTTCAAAATAAGCGATCATAGCTCTGCCCAATGCTTGTGAAAGATTTAAATAAATAGGCCATTAAAAATAAATTCTACACTATCAATCTATAAACATTCTTTTCTCTTACTTTTAATTCTACCTTTGACAACCCTTGTATTAATTTCTGACTTGAATTTTAAGTCTGATATCCATTTTTAGCATTGCTTAAAAATACTAATGAATAAGATTGCCGTCTCAAATTAAAATCTAAGACAAAAAAAAGCCCTTGTATCACTACAGGGGCTTTTTTGAATTTGGCGGAAGCGGTGAGATTCGAACTCACGGAGGACTCGCGCCCTCGTCGGTTTTCAAGACCGGTGCATTAAACCGCTCTGCCACGCTTCCATGTGCGCCATAATACGGAGGTTTTATTCATCTGACAAGTAAAAATTACAACTAAACCTTTCAAATGAATATTGTTTCGCCAAATCCTTAAAGTTTAGCCGCAAGCTCCGCACCTTCACGTATTGCGCGTTTCGCATCTAACTCTGCTGCTAGTTTTGCGCCACCAATAATATGGTAATTGGCAAGGGTTTTCTCACCCTGTTCTGGCATCAAATGCTTCACCGATTCCTGACCTGCACAGACAACAATCGTATCTACACGTAATAATTGATCATGCCCTGCATGTTCAACCCAAAGCCCTTCATCACTAATGGCTTTGTATTGAACACCACGCAGCATACGAACCGCATTTTTCTTTAATTGTGCACGGTGTACCCAACCTGATGTTTTGCCTAACCCTGCACCGAGTGCAGTTGTTTTACGTTGTAATAAGTAGATTTCACGAACAGGAGGTTCGATCTCAGCAGCCTGCATACCGCCTTCTGTTACATAGTTCGGATTTGGATCGACACCCCACTCTCGCTGCCAATCCGCTAAAGGCATTGGTTGTGGCTGATGTGGTGGTTTGAGTAAAAATTCAGATACATCAAAGCCAATGCCGCCTGCACCAATCACAGCAACTTTATTGCCCACAGCTGCGCCTTTCAGCACTTCTGCATAAGACAAAACATTCGGTGCATCACTACCTTCGATTTTCAAGCTGCGAGGAACTACACCTGTTGCAATAACAACTTCCTCAAACCCTTCACGTTCAAGTTGCTCACGGTTTACGCGCGTATTTAAACGCAAATCCACACCCGTTTTTTCGATTTGAACTTTAAAGTAGCGAATCGTTTCGTGAAATTCTTCTTTACCGGGAACGACTTTTGCCAAGTTAAATTGACCACCCACCTCTGCACTAGCTTCAAATAAAGTCACGGCATGACCTCGGCTTGCCGCTACCGTTGCAGCAGACATACCTGCCACGCCACCACCGACGACTGCAATACGCTTCGGTTTTTTGGTTTTTAAATAAACCAATTCTGTTTCATATGCCGCTCGTGGATTGACCAAACACGTCGCACGCTGATTTTTAAAAGTATGATCTAAACAGGCTTGGTTACAGGCAATACACGTATTAATTTCATCGACACGATTGGTCGCAGTTTTATTCACCCAAAATGGATCTGCCAAGAATGGACGTGCCATTTGCACCATATCTGCCTTGCCTGAAGCCAAAATTTCTTCAGCTGTATCTGGCATATTGATACGGTTTGACGCAATGACAGGTATCGCAACATGTTTTTTGACTTCAGCGGTATAATCCACAAATGCTGCGCGAGGCACTGAGGTCACAATTGTCGGAATACGTGCTTCATGCCAACCAATCCCCGTGTTCAACAACGTCACACCTGCTGCTTCCAACGCTTTGGCAACAGTAATGACTTCTGCCATAGTGTTCCCATCATGAACCAAATCAAGCAATGACAAACGGAAGCAGATAATAAATTTCTCACCCACTTCAGCACGTATCGATTTCACAATATCAACTGCAAGGCGCATACGATTTTCAATTTCACCGCCCCAACGGTCTGTCCGTTGGTTGACATGACGGCTTAAAAACTGATTCAGCAAGTAGCCTTCTGACCCCATAATTTCAACACCATCATAGCCGGCCTTATGTGCAAGGCTTGCAGTTTTGACATAATCATCAATGGTTGAAAGAATTTGTTTGTCCGTTAATTGACGTGGTTTAAAAGGTGAAATCGGAGATTTAATCGGACTTGCTGACACTGCAAAAGGCTGATAGCCATAACGCCCAGCATGCAAGATTTGCATTAAAATTTTGGCGCCATGTTTATGTACGGCATGGGTCACCAAGCGATGTGGAGCGATATCACCTAACGTATTCATGGTACCGCCAGCAGGTAACAGCCAACCTTGACGGTTTGGCGAGATACCGCCTGTAATAATCAGGCCGACACCACCTTTCGCACGCTCACCAAAATAAGCTGCAAGCTTAGGATAATTATAAAAACGATCTTCTAGCCCACTATGCATGGACCCCATCACGACACGGTTTTTAATCGTGGTAAAACCCAAATGTAAAGGCTTTAAAATATTTGCATAGCTAGTCGTTGTCATGCTGAATCCTTATTTTGGCTTTGCAACTTGTTGCATAACACTTTAGCGTTTTTTTTATATTTTGGGATGACAATTTAGAAAATATTCTTCGCCTTTATGGTCAATACCGTGTTACGCATAAATTATTCACTCATAAAAAAGCCGTGAACTTTCACATCACGGCATGTTGTTTTTAAAAGCATTATTTCCAATGTTTCAGCTTACTGGTTTGTCCAATCCCGACATTAAAACTATTAGTCGGATCCAGTTTTTGATAATGATTTTTTAATGCAGGCTTAGCCACATATAAATGTCCAACATTGTGTTCCGCAGGATATTCAGCACCACGATCATCGAGTAAATGCCACATTGCATGTTCCATTGCCAAAGGATCTACACCTTTTTTCACAATATAATCTTGATGAAAAACATGACAGAGAAAATGTCCATAATAGAGTTTATGGATAATTTGCTCATCCATGGCGTTCGGCAAAGTTTCCACCCATTCACGATCATTGCGACGTAATGCAATATCCAATGCAACAATGTCTTCCACTTCTGAACGATGCGTATCACGATATCGAATGGCAGCACCCGCCACCGCAAAACGATGTAAAAATGCCTTGCGTCCTTCTTCATCCGTACATTTAAAATAATTGCCTGACGTTCTATCTAAAAAATACCTTTTCAAATACTGATCAACTTGATCAACATCCTGATTTTCAATACGAATCATCAAATGATGTTCATATAAATCACGAAACTCATTCATACGTTTTGGCAGATGATTCGGCATAAATTTAGTGACGAGTTGTAAAACTTTATCCGATAAACCTTGCAAACCCAGTTTTTCTAAATAGCCATCGACTTTATCTTTCATGGCAAAAGCAGCAGGAACTTTTGCGGTGCCAAATTTTTCGATAAATACAAAAGAATCTTTACCGTATTCAGCCCCAATATCGTATGCCACGCGATGAATGTACTCACCTGCAATCGGGAGGCGTGCAAGATCTTTTAGTAGAAAACGACGAATTTCTGTTAAATCATCTTGTGAATTGGTTCCCACATAAAACACCTGACTAGGAATTTTTTCAAAGGTATCTAAACGTACGGCAAAGACGCAGACTTTACCCGCTGAACCTGATGCTTCAAATAGTCGACTCGGATCTGCATTAAAACGTGCAGGTGTATTTTCATCGACTTGTTTAACATCATGTGAGTAGCGTTGATCTGATGCACAGCAACTTGAATTATTCACAATGTCATTGATTTGATATTTTTTATTTTCTAGCGCTGTGAGGATTTCTTCAGGCGTATTGCCAAGATTGACACCTAAATGATTGATCAGCTCCAATTCACCTGACTCATTCACTCGTGCATACAGTGCAAGCTCTGTATAGGCAGGACCGCGGCGCACCAAAGCACCCCCTGAGTTATTGCACACGCCGCCCAAAACCGATGCCCCAATACACGAAGAACCAATCACCGAATGAGGTTCACGATTAAATGGCACCAAATCTTTTTCAAGCTTGTCTAATGTCGCACCCGGTAGACAAATGACTTGTTGACCATTATTAATCACCTGAATGCCAACCAAACGACGCGTGCTGATCAGAACCACAGGACGGTCATAGTCATCACCAAAAGGCGTTGAACCACCTGTCAAACCAGTATTGGCGGCCTGCATAATCACAATACAATTTGCATCTACAGCTGCTTGCAGTACGTGCCATTGCTCAAGTAATGAGCCCGGTGCAACAACAGCCAGTACTTTCCCTGCACCGTAACGACGACCTTGGCGGTATAAACGTGTATCTTTATCGTCAGTTAAAACGTGTTGTTTACCAACAATAGTTATGAGCTTTTGAATAGTTTGCGGTGGAGATAATTGAGTTTGCATAAGGAGTTTTCCTATTCCAAATTTTAATTAAGGAATAATGTTTATTTATTCATTTAACTTCTTATATTCGAATTCAAAGTGCAAAGATAAATTCCATATTTGAAATCCCCCTATATCCCCCTTTTCCAAAGGGGGACTTTTCTTTTACCTAGATCAATTCAAGTAAAAACAAGCCCCTCCGTTTACAAAGGGAGAGTATTGCAAATTTTACAATCAATTAATTTGCAACATTCCCCTCTTTTATAAAGAGGGGTTAGGGGAGATTTACATTGTGAATTAAAACAACTTCACACTATCCATTTTCATACAATAGAAATTATTAAAAACTTACTCAGCCAACTCTTTCTCTAACTTCACCAAACAATCAGATGTAATATCTGCAATGGTTTTCGCGCCCGTTAAAGTCATGGCAACACGCATTTCTTTATCAATCAGTTCTAAAAGATTTGAAACGCCCGCTCCACCCGCAGCACCTAATGCGTAAACAAAAGCACGACCGAGCATACAGGTGTCCGCACCCAACGCCAGCATACGTACCACGTCTAAACCATTACGAATACCCGAATCCGCGAGGATTTTAATATCACCCTTGACTGCATCTGCAATTGGTGGAAGCGCACGTGCAGAAGATAAAACGCCATCCAGCTGACGACCACCGTGGTTTGAAACCACAATCCCATCTGCACCAAAACGCACTGCATCTTTGGCATCTTCAGGATCCAAAATTCCTTTAATGACCATCGGGCCATCCCAAAATTCACGAATCCACTCAAGATCTTTCCATGAAATTGATGGGTCAAAGTTATTACCCAACCAGCCGATATAATCTTCTAAACCTGTTGGTTTGCCCAAGTATTTAGAAATATTCCCTAAGTCATGCGGACGACCTAATAAACCCACATTCCACGCCCAGTGTGGGTGGAAACACGACTGCATATAGCGGCGCATGGCAGCATTTGGGCCGCTCATCCCCGAGTGTGCATCACGGTAACGTGCGCCCGGAACAGGCATATCCACGGTAAAAACCAGAGTTGAACAGCCTGCAGCTTTGGCACGTTCTAAGGCATTTTTCATAAAGCCACGGTCACGTAGCACATATAACTGAAACCACATGGGACGCTGAATCGCTGGCGCCACCTCTTCAATAGGACATACTGAAACGGTAGACAGCGTAAATGGAATGCCCTTTTTATCTGCAGCAACGGCTGCTTGAACTTCGCCGCGGCGTGCATACATCCCTGTTAAACCCACAGGTGATAAAGCCACAGGCATCGATAAGGTTTCATTAAACAGTTGGGTTTCTAGACTCAGCTGTGACATGTCATTCAGCACACGTTGACGCAACGCTATTTTTGATAAATCTTCTACATTACGCTTTAAGGTATATTCGGCATACGCCCCGCCATCGATGTAATGAAATAAAAATGGCGGTAAACGACGACGTGCCGCTTCACGGTAGTCATTGGCAGAAGAAATAATCATGCTTATATCCTGTTTAATCGACTGGCGCGCTGACGACGAGCTTCTTCTTCATCAATCATGCGCACCTGTTGTACTACAAACTCAATGTGTCCACAGACTGCTTTACGTGCAGCTTCAGGATCACGACGTTCAATTGCATTCATGACTTGAAAATGCTGATCATGCAATTGATCAAATCGGTGTGCTTCGCTATAAACTTTTCGACGACCTAAAACGACATTAAATTGCAACAGATCAAATAGACCACGCATCATCTGAATCAACACTAAATTGTGTGAAGCTTCAGCAATCGCCAAATGAAATTTGGCATCTGCACGCGCTGCTTCATCGTCATTGCCTAAAGCCTGAAAATGATTGATCTGATCATAATAATGTCGGATATGTACCAAGTCCTCTGCTGTAGCACGTTGTGCCGCATACCATGCAGTACCACCTTCCAAAATAATGCGCGCCTCTTGCACATCAAAACGGTAGGCAGGGTCTTCACTAATCAAACTGCTGATGGGCTGCACAATTTGATAACTCGACCAAGTCGCTGGTAATTGCTTTAAAAAAGTCCCTGCACCGACTTTACTGACCAACACGCCCATGCTGGTCAATTGAGAAATCGCTTCGCGTAAAGAGGTGCGTGAGACGCCAAGTTGTTCACACAATTTCCGTTCAGCAGGCAGACGATCTCCAACTTGCATATTGCTTTGTTCAATCAATACACGAAGACTTTGAACAGTTTTATCAGAGACTTTCATCTGCTTTCCTTAACGTTGTTACACAATTCGTGTTATGGAATCATCCAAGGGAACACATAAGCTTGTAGGGTGATTAAAATCCCCATCATGATTGTGAACGTTATACTGTGTTTTACGGTAAAACGGAATAAATCCGACTCTTTACCTACCAACCCGACTGCCGCACATGCAATTGCAATTGACTGTGGTGAAATCATTTTCCCTGTCACACCGCCACTGGTATTAGCAGCAACGAGTAATACTTCTGGCACACCGATTTGTTGTGCAGTAGTCGCCTGCAATGCTGCAAATAGCGCATTGGCTGACGTATCTGAACCCGTGAGGAATACACCAAGCCATCCTAAAAATGGCGAGAAGAAGGTAAAGGCTTGACCTGTATGTGCAAGGGCCAAAGCCAAGGTCGAAGACATACCTGAATAGTTGGCGATAAAAGCAAAAGACAACACCATCCCAATCGAATAAATTGGAATTTTTAATTCATTAATGGTTTCACCAAAGGTCACAATCGCGTCTTTCGGCTTCATTTTTAAGAAAATAATGGTAATGATCGCAGCAATGACAATTGCTGTACCTGTTGCCGAAAACCAATCAAATTTATAGATGGCATCGTAGTCCTTCATTTCAGGTACGACTGGCGGCATCTTTTGAACCAATTGATGTAAAAATGGCACTTTGATCGAAATAACCAAATCATGTAAGGCACCGTCTTTAGTAAATAAATCTTTAAACGGTTTAATACTCCAGATCGTAACCATCACCGTTAAGATCGCAAATGGCGACCATGCTTTTGCAATTTGACCCAAGCTATATTTTTGCTGTTTTTGTGCAGCAACATCTTCACTCATCGCCGCATCTTGATCTGCAAAGCGGAAAATATGTTTAGGCTGCCAATATTTAAATAAAATCGTTAATGACACTAAAGACGCAATCGCCGCAGTAATATCTGGTAATTCAGGACCGACAAAGTTCGACGTTAGGTACTGTGCAATCGCAAAGCTACTCGCGCCAACCACAACTGCAGGCCAAGTTTCCTTCACACCGCGCCAACCATCCATAATCGCCATAATCCAAAACAGTACAATCGGTACCATAAATGGCAACTGTCGACCAACCATCTGACTGATTTCCATCGTATCAACACCAGACACTTGCCCAGCAACGATAATTGGAATACCCATCGCACCAAAAGCCACTGGCGCTGTATTTACGATCAGACAAAGACCTGCCGCATATAAAGGCTTAAAGCCTAAACCTACCAATAGTGCTGCAGTAATCGCCACAGGGGCACCAAAGCCCGCCGCACCTTCGAGGAAAGTACCGAAAGCAAAGCCAACTAACAGCATCTGTAATCGTTGATCTTCAGTAATGGAAAGAATCGAAGAACGGATGATGTCAAACTGCCCTGTTTTGACTGAAATTTTATACAGGAACACCGCACCAATAATGATCCATGCAATTGGCCATAAACCATAGAAGAAACCATAGACCATCGAAGCCAATGCCATAAGCGCAGGCATGTCATAGGCAAATAAAGACACCAAAAGTGCCAGTACAACGGTGATCGTACCTGCCACACTGCCTTTTAAACGAAATACAGCAAGCGCCAAGAAAAAAAAGATAATCGGAATGAGCGCAATTAAACTTGATATCCATATATTCCCCATTGGGTCATATATTTGCTGCCATTGAAGCATTGTCATCTCCTTGAAATGCTTACTAAGATTTAATTATTGAGCAATATCAGCATGTGGTCTTTTCACATTGGTATGACCAATATAAAAATCAAAGACATAAAAACTCATACTATTGCTGAAATACTCCGCAATTTTTAATTATTTCAACTCAATCATTCAAGCTTTTCTTGTTTTTGGTATGACCAATATAAAATACAAAAACATTATTTTTCCGTTTAAAAACCTCCATATCAACTTTTAAATATCTGTTTTGTATTTATTATTTACAACTAAACTTTATAAAATATACTTTAGTCTAATAACCACGCTTTGTTTGACCTCAGTCTCATTTCAATGAAAAGTATAAAAACCAAATCAATACCATATTGGTATGACCATTTATTTAAATCAAATAGATTTCTTTATATGTGCAACCTATTTCTTTCAGAAAATGCCTTTTCCGCCCGCAAAAACTGGATGAAGTATTCATCAATAGATTTCAACGATCATTTTTTTCTACCTCATCGCTTGTATCTCATGATTTTTTAGAAAAACCCTGCAGAAAAGTGCTACAATCGGGCACATATATGTATTCTTTCAGGCCACCCATTCTCGGTGCCTATATTTATATCGTTAGGATTAACAATGACTGATAATGCAACTATCTTGCAGAATGTCCCAGTTGGCAAAAAAGTTGGTATTGCCTTCTCTGGTGGTCTAGATACTTCAGCTGCGCTTTTGTGGATGAAACAAAAAGGTGCAGAACCTTATGCTTACACAGCAAACTTAGGTCAACCTGATGAAGACGACTACGATGCGATTCCAAAAAAAGCGGAGGCGTATGGCGCAGTTAAAGCTCGCTTAGTTGATTGTCGTTTACAACTTGCTTTAGAAGGTATTGCGGCTATTCAATGTGGCGCTTTCCACATTTCAACTGGTGGTATGCCTTATTTCAACACGACTCCTCTTGGTCGTGCAGTTACAGGTACGATGCTTGTAACCGCAATGAAAGAAGATGACGTAAACATCTGGGGTGACGGTTCGACTTATAAAGGTAACGACATTGAACGTTTCTATCGTTATGGTCTGTTGACTAACCCATCGCTAAAAATTTACAAACCTTGGTTAGACCAAACTTTCATTGACGAGCTAGGCGGCCGTGCAGAAATGTCACAGTTCCTGATCGACAATGGTTTTGACTACAAAATGTCAAAAGAGAAAGCGTACTCAACTGACTCAAACATGTTAGGTGCGACTCACGAAGCAAAAGATCTTGAATACCTTAATGCGGGTATCAAAATCGTAGACCCAATCATGGGCGTTGCGTTCTGGAAAGATGACGTAGAAGTAAAAGCTGAAGAAGTTTCTGTAACTTTCGAAGAAGGCTTCCCTGTTGCATTAAATGGCAAACGCATCGAAAACCCAGTTGAGTTCATTCTTGAAGCTAACCGTATCGGTGGTCGTCATGGTCTAGGTATGTCTGACCAAATCGAAAACCGTATCATTGAAGCAAAATCTCGTGGTATCTACGAAGCTCCGGGTATGGCACTTCTTCATATCGCTTATGAACGTTTAGTGACTGGTATTCATAACGAAGACACCATCGAACAATACCGTATTAACGGTCTGCGTTTAGGTCGTCTTCTTTACCAAGGTCGTTGGTTCGATTCTCAATCATTAATGCTTCGTGAAACTGCGCAGCGTTGGGTTGCTAAAGCAATCACTGGTACTGTGACTTTAGAACTTCGTCGTGGTAATGACTACACTATTCTAAACACTGAATCTCCTAACCTCACTTATGAAGCTGAGCGTTTAACTATGGAGAAAGGTGACTCTATGTTTAGTCCTGCTGACCGTATCGGTCAATTGACTATGCGTAACCTGGATATCACAGATACTCGCGCTAAATTAGGTATCTACACAAACTCTGGCTTACTTGCAGTAGGTACAGGTTCTGCAGTGCCTCAATTAAAAGACAAAAACAAATAAGATTTGTTGAGTCATAAAAAACCGCGCATTTTGCGCGGTTTTTTATTGCCGATTTCAGAGAAGTTCTCAATTTTATTAAACATTAAGCCACATGTGCTGAACGAATCGACTGATAGTAAATTTGATTCCGGCCTAATTGTTTCGCACGATACAACGCCTGATCGGCAATATTTAACAGTTCATCCTTCGTCATATTTTCAGCACGATATACCGTAATACCCAAACTAATAGTGACGTGATTTGAAACCTGTGATTTGGCATGTGGAATTTCTAAACGATCGATTGCTTTATAAATATTTGACGCTACCGCATAAGCACCATGCGCATCGGTTTCAGGCAATAAAACCACAAATTCTTCACCACCATATCGCGCTACAAAATCCATATGTCGAATGGCATTTTTAATGGTTTTGGCAATGGTTGAAATTACATCATCGCCTTTTTGATGACCGTAGAAATCGTTATAGTTTTTAAAATGATCAACATCGATAAATAGCACAGCAAGCGAGGTGTTATTACGTCGAGATTGCTCATAAAAGGTATCAAGCATTTCATCAAAAGTACGTCGGTTTGAAATCTTGGTTAATTCATCATGCTGACTTAAATGTAAAAGCTCTGTGGTATGAATACGATGGATTTTTTCACTAATATCCGCGCGCAGCATATTCAAAAATATCATCCGTTCACGCGCACAGAGCATCTTACTGATTGCAAAACCCAATACACAGCTTCCAATCAGTACACGCCCCAACACCATCACATCAAATTTCACTTCTAATGAAAAAAGCATCAACATGGTGACCACAGCAGCCAACAATCCAGACATCAACATTTGGACCGGTTTTACCCCCGTCAAAATATAGCTCAAGATGTAAATCATACAAAGGATCATCATGGCCTGATGTTTAAGTGCTTCGGTATACACGGTCATGGTGAGCCAAGACATTGAAATAACAGCCCAAAACACTACAAACATACTGGCATGTGAAAAATAAGGCTTCAGACGGTCGTAACGGGCAAAGGTATATAAAGCCAAAAGACACAGCGCACCATTGAGCTGACCAAGCAAACAACGAATAAAATCATGCACAAAATGCTGTTGATTAATTATCCAGTAATCTCCGGGAATGATCAGCATCGTGAGCACAAAGTAGATCAACACTCCCATCCAAAAAAAATGACGTATGTTGGTTTGTGCACGATCGAGACTTAAAGTCCAAAATTGAGTTTCCAGTTTTTTAGGAAACATTTCCCCTACACGACGAGTTTGCCGTGTAATCAGTTCCTCTATTTTTTCTTTATCGTATTGCAACTTTGCAAGGTTATACTTGTATTCCATTTCCAAGCATTTATCTAATTTTTTTAGTCATTTAAAAATACCACAGTTTTTATTCTTTATTTATATCTGTTCAGTCATTTGTACATAAATCTCGTTACCATTTTCACATTATTTGCATTATCATTTGTTTTATTTCCAAGCTTGGAATCGCTGTGAATACGATTACTCTTCTTCAGCCAGATGATTGGCATGCACATTTACGTGACGGTCTAGCCCTAAAGCGTACAGTTCCTGATTTAGCACAACAATTCTCTCGCGCGATTTGTATGCCAAACACCGTACCACCGGTAAAAACCGTTGAAGAAGCAAATGCATACCGTGAACGTATCATGGCACATGTTCCTGAAGGCGTTCACTTTGACCCGCGCATGGTGCTCTATTTCACAGACAACACACCTGCAAGTGAAGTTAAAAAAATTAAAGAATCTGAGCATGTTAATGCCATTAAGCTCTATCCAGCAGGTGCAACCACGAACTCGGACAGTGGTGTCAGTGACATTAGTAAAGTATATGGTGTGATTGAGCAGCTCGAAGAACACCAAGTACCATTACTGTTACATGGTGAAGTGACGCATAACCATGTCGATATTTTTGACCGTGAAAAACGTTTCCTAGATGAAGTGCTATCTCCACTGTTAAAACAGTTCCCTAAATTAAAATTGGTACTAGAACACATCACCACCAGTGAAGCTGCGCATTTTGTATTAGAACAAGACCGTAATGTCGCTGCGACAATCACACCACAACATTTATTATTTAACCGTAATGATATGTTGGTGGGTGGTATTAAACCGCATTTCTATTGCTTACCGATTTTAAAACGTCAAACCCATCAGCAAACTTTGCTCGAAGTCGCGACCAGTGCGAACCCTAAATTTTTCTTAGGTACAGACAGTGCGCCGCACTCAAAAAATGCTAAAGAAAATGCATGTGGCTGTGCAGGATGTTATAGTGCACCAACAGCAATTGAGCTATACGCTCAAGCATTTGATCAAGTCGGTAAAATCGACCGTTTAGAAGGTTTTGCAAGCCACTTTGGTGCAGACTTCTACGGACTCCCTCGAAATACCAATACCATTACCTTGGTAAAAGAAGATCAAGTGATCCCTGAAAGTTTAGACTACTTGGATGGCGAAAAAATTATTCCGTTGTATGCGGGTAAGACCATCCAATGGAGAAAAGTGTGACAGATGAAACTCGACCAGTCATTGGTCAACGTTTCCGTGGATTCTTACCTGTTGTAGTCGATGTCGAAACAGCAGGTTTTAATTCACAGACCGATGCCTTACTGGAAATAGCAGCTATTCCTATTGTGTATGATGCAGAAGGTAATTTTGTACCGGGTGAAGCCCACCATGCACATATCAATCCGTTTGAAGGTGCCAACCTTGACCGTCGTTCACTGGATTTTATTGGTGTAGATCCATTTAATCCGATGCGTATGGCCATGGCTGAAGATGAGAAATCAGCATTAAAACGTATTTTTAAGTCAGTGAATGAAGTACGTCGTCAACAAAACTGCACTCATGCTGTTTTAGTTGGTCACAATGCCCATTTTGATTTAGGGTTTGTACAGGCAGCTATTGCACGTACAGGGACAAAAAATCAAAATCCTTTCCATAGTTTTTCCGTATTCGATACAGTGACTTTGAGCGCTGTAATGTTTGGACAAACTGTGCTGGCAAAATCATGTATTCAAGCAGGTATTGAGTTTGATGGTAAAGAAGCACACTCTGCACTTTACGATACTCAGAAGACCGCAGAACTGTTCTGTTATATTTTGAACAAACTCGGCCCTCGCCTACTTGACACTATGATGGCGGATCAATAAGATACCGCCATCTTCTAAACGTCCCTATCGTCTAGAGGCCTAGGACATCGCCCTTTCACGGCGGTAACCGGGGTTCGAATCCCCGTAGGGACGCCAATTTTTATTCAGACTTTCTCCAAGCTGAATATTCAAGTCTATTGAATACACATCACCACCTCTACTGATTAGTTAAAATTTTCATTCACTGAAATCGCTGTGTATTAAAAAAACACCTATTGCAAATAATTCTCATTTCTATTGATTATTTTTGTAAAGTTAATGATAATCGCTATCGTTTTTATCTGCATAATTATTGACAGCCATGCGCTTTGCCTATTCTCCTCTTAATATCGCAATTTTGACTGCTTTAGCATCTCAAGCTTATGCCAATGAAATTGATTCAACTCAAGTTATTCAAAGCAATAACCTCAAAATGACGCCGATTGAAGTTGAAGTCAAAGCCAAACAAGAAGTAGGTAAAACCGTCTACACCAAAGAAGATTTAGAAAAAACGCCGAATAGCTCGAAAAATATCACAGACTTTTTAAAAGTTAATCCAAATGTGCAGTTTAGCCGTGAACAACGTTCTGCAGATTCACAGGCTGAGCTACGATCATCCGAGATTTCTATTAATGGCGCGCAAACTTACCGAAATAAATTTGTAATTAACGGCGTCAATACCACCAATAACATTGACCCTCTGGCAAGTGGCGACTCCTATTCAGGCAAGCTTGATGGTGGCTCACAAGGGATGGCCCTAAATACCGATTTAATTTGTAAATTAGAATTGATCGATAGTAATGTTTCTGCAGCATACGGCGAATTTACAGGTGGTGTAGTTAATGCTGAAACTTGTGCCCCAAATACTGAAATTGGCAAAATCCACGGCTCCCTTACTTACGACTACACGGAAAGTGATTGGTCACGTTATCATTTTACCGATGAAGAAGAAGCTGCAGAGTTTGAAGATCCAACATCATCAAATAATAAAGAATATAAAAAACACGGCCTAAGCCTGAACTGATATACGCTGAATTATCAGGAGACTTTCCCTTGGGAGATTCTAGGCAGCCAACTTATAAAAGTCTTCGGCCATTTGATTTGGTGTCTTAAAACCCAAACCCTTTTGAATTCTTCGATGATTATAA
>NZ_VPDB01000042.1:0-29631 GCF_013417925.1 Acinetobacter sp. YH12218 | reverse complement strand
TTAAATCAGGTCAGGTCATTGAGGTGGGCTGCATGGCGCATGCGCGTCGTAAATTCCATGAACTGCATGTGACCAAAAAAAGTCAGGTCGCTGAACAGGCATTAGTGCTGATTCAGAAACTGTATGCGATAGAAGCAGAGCTCAGGAAAAAGACCGATGGTACAGCGGAAGACCGCCGCGAATACCGACAACAGCATAGTCAACCAGTGATGCAACAACTATATGAATGGCTCAACCAACATCATCTGACAGTGCCATCGAGTTCTCCCACCGCCAAGGCCATCAATTACACTCTGAAGCGTTGGCCAGCTTTAAGCCGCTATCTGGATGATGGCAATCTACCTATTTGCAATAATTGGGTCGAGAATCAAATGCGACCTTGGGCGTTGGGGCGCAAGAACTGGCTGTTTGCAGGTTCGCTGCGCAGTGGTCAGCGAGCGGCAAACATCATGACTTTAATCCAGTCAGCAAAGCTGAATGGCTTGGATCCGTATGCCTATTTAAGTGATGTGCTGAAAAGGTTACCGACACACAAAGTGACCCAAATTGAAGAATTGCTGCCGCACTGCTGGAAACCTAAATTGAATTAAAAAATAGGTATGGGATTCAGCGGACGCTTACAGATGAATAAAAATTTCAAAGATAAGGAGTCCAATAAAAGCACCTAAGGCACCATTAGTACCAAATTTAATAATCACTTTTGTGTAACACCAATAGAGTGGGATACACAATAAGAATGATAGAAATATTCCAGCTATTGTTTTTAGAATGTGATCTATTTTTTGATCTTCGTTTTTAGGTTTACCAAGAGTAATTGATTTATCTAGTAACTTTTTTTGTGTTTCTTTAAAGCCATTAAAATAGTCATTATTTTGGAAATTTGGAGCGAGTGTGTGTCGAATTATGCGCCCAGCTTCTAGATCAGTGAAATCTCCCTCTAAACCATAACCTACCTCGAACCGCATTTTACGATCATCTTTTGCAACCAAAAGTAGTAAGCCGTTATCGAGCTTCTCATTGCCAATTTTAAGTTTATTGAATATCTCAAGTGCATATTGATCAATAGGTTTTCCATTGGTCGAGGGAATCATCAAAATTTTAAAGTCGATATGCTTTTGCTGATAAAGCTGCTCGTTTTGCTTTTTCAATTGGACAATTTCATCGCGGGAAAGCGAGTTGGTTTGATCGACCACATTGCTATTTTTTAGCTCTTCCAATACTGCTGAATCTATCTCGGCATAAATATTTGGTGATATAAAACAACTGAAGAGAATGAGGCAATTCAATAAGAAAAAGCGAAATGGGAAAGGGATGAGCATTTTTATAAATCTTTATATTTTGTTGTAATTTTAAATAGTAATCAGAATAAGAGCCAAACAACTTTTGTAATTTGGCTCTTATTTTCAAAATTAAGATGCTTAAGCAGGACGCGCCACATCACCATTCAATGCTTCAGGCAAGGCTAAAACAGTTACATCTAACTCTTCTAAAGCTTCTGGACGAGCAACAACCAATGCTACATAACCATTATCTACAGCCGCGCTATTGACGACTTGTACGCCTTTATTCAGCTGTTCGCCTTGTGCAGGAGCAGTACCCGTGCCTTGAATTGCATGCAACCAAGCTTTTGGTTTGGCTTTAAACCATAAACGTGCAATCACTTCCTGACCCAAATAACAACCTTTGTCATAGTGGACACCTTCACGCTGATGTAGACGTAACTCTTGTGGTTGGAACACATGTTCAATGGCTTGGTCGATATAGGCCTGACCCGCTTGAATCGCTTGAATTTCCCATGCTGCAACATCCGTCGGTTCCGAAGAAAATGTCGTTTCATCACTGACTAAACTTGGAAAAACTGTACCAGTTTCTTCAAGTTTCATCTTAGAAAATGCACCAAATTTTTTAATATGTTTGGCAAATTCTTCGGCTTGATCTGCCGTAGTGACAATAGAAAAACTTTCAGCACTGTGTTTGGTGAGCCATAAACCAAAGTGAATACGGCCTTTGAGGTCGCAGATTGCAGTATAACGTGTTGCATTTTCTTCAAGGCGTTCAACATGCAAAGTCACTTGCCCTTGTAGAAATTTTTGTGCATCGACACCGTTGAGAGAAAAAGATGTGAATGCCATAGACGTTGTCATGACCAGCCTCAGTATAAATTTTAGATATCATTAATCATGTTATTTTGCAGCAAGCCGCAGTGTTAGGCAAACAAAAAGCCCATATTGATATGGGCTTTTGTACAGCATAGATCGGTCTTAGTGACTGTGTGTCGGCATATCGCTTGCAGACATATCCATAGTGGAATGATGTGAAGGCGGTTCACTATTACAATCATATTGGTCGCCACAAATACGCACGGTTTCCATCATGCCTTGATCTTCATGGTCTAAAATATGGCAGTGCAGCACAAAGTCGCCTTCAAATTTTTCGTATTTACTGCGTACAAAGATTTTATAGCCCTGTTTGACGAAGAGCGTATCTTTCCAAACACCTTTCATTCCATGATATTGCGAGTCAATATTTCCTGCACCATCTTTATCTGAGCTGCCGATCGCACTGACATCGACACCATTTTCATTCAATATTTTCACGACTTGGAATGGATTGACATGAATATGGAAGGGATGACTGGCAACATTACTGCTTAACTCCCACTCTTGAGTTTGCCCGATTGGAAGCTTGCGGACATAGCTATGGTGGGTATGGTCTTCATCATGGTAGGCATCGCCAAAGCTGATCAAGGTACCTTCTTCGGCATGACGAATACCAAATTTAAAGCTGCCATCTGCATTGAACAGAATGTCAAAGTTGGTGATTTGCTTCGCCATTGTTTTGAGCATTTCATCGACTTCAGCAGTCATTAAACTCGCATGAGAGATAAAGGCTGATAAATCACCCTGTTCGAGCTGTGCAATCACTTCTGGTGCCAGTTTTAGTTGGGTGGCCTGACTTTTTAAGAAGTTAAACGGCGTTTGCTGCGGTAGTTGGGTTGCTTTTACATTGACCCAACCGAGGAGCTGTGTATTGAGTTTTTCTTCTGGTGCGCGACGAAGTAACGGACTTGATTCAGGCGCATTAATTTCATCTTCCAGATTCAGCTTGGCATCGTATACACAGTATTTATTGGTGGTCGGGAAGGCGAGCATGGCATCAAAACGATAACCCGGTTGAAAAATTTCAATCCCGTGCTTTTGGATTTTCCCCATGGTTAAGCCGTCTTGTGCAAGGGTATATAACGGTAATGTTTTCAGTGTTTTAATCTGTGAAGACATCGACTTGCTTTGATACTTTTGACATTCGCTCAGGGTTTGCTCTGCGGTAAAGAGCGCAGAATCAGGCAGTTCTTTGATGGTCAAACCAATGGTGTCACGGATACCGCCGTGAATCATGCGCCAGCGGTGGTATTGGTTCTGATCCACCTTAATTTCACCAAACATTTTGCCATTGATACTGGTAAAACGATTTTCATCCGCCCAAGAGGTCGGTATATCGAGTTTTGAATAATCTTCTAAGCTATAGATGCAGGGTGTACCATTCACTTGGCTTAAATTGCTGTCGCAATCTTCATTGTATTGAATCTGCTGGAACAGCATGATTTTTTCATGGTCATACTGCTGGGTTTTTTGATTTTTCCATAAGATGTCCAAATCTCCAGTCTGCTGAATTTGCCCCTGACGAATGGCAGGTTTCCGCTCTCCCTCAATAATCAAAGGGCCAGCCATGCCACTTGAGACCTGAATCGCGGTTGAACCATGCACATGCGAGTGATACCAAAATGTTCCCGCAGGATGATTCGGTTCGATCTTAAATTCGTAATGAAAATCTTGCTGAGGTTTTAAGCTCAAAAATACGTTGTCACTATTTCCTTGCGGGCTAACCCAGAGACCATGTGTATGTAAATTTGTGGTGTTAAAACAGTTCCCTTGGTTAATATTGGTCACTGGACTTGGACAGGTCTCCGTCGATTCAACAGGGAGATGATTGACCAGATGAATTTTTAAATTGTCACCTTGTTTCGCACGAATTTGTGGGCCAACCAACACATCCGAAACACTGCCATCGCTATTTTTCGAGTTCCAGAGTTCAGGTTTAGTCAGATAGCCTCTGACCTGTAATAGGTCATTTTCACCCGTTTCAGGGTCGTATAAGGCTTGGCGTTTATAGGCAATCAGCAGTTCATGCTCACCTTGTGCATTGGCTTTCAAACGTGGTGGATTCGAGATGACAGTCGGTGAGTCTACTTCCTCTTCTTGAATCGTCGAATCTGTTGTCGATTGGTCGTTGTCGCCACAGGCAATGAAGCTGAGACAGCTTAAGAGGCAGCCAGCCCCAATGATGGTTTTAAATTTTGTCATGATCTTTCCCCAAAGCATAATGACGGTAGAACAGTAATCGCAGATTTATTTAGCTAAGGTTTTGTAAATATTGTGATTATTTTGGCGAATACAGTGAATTACTGTGCTTGTATGTCGTGCTTTTATTATCTGAGAGTGGGGTGATTCGACGCTATCCCTGCAAATAGGGATAAATTGAGAATTAAGATAAAATAAATAATAAAACCGTGTTTTGATTCACATTATGACTTTGAGGCGCAATGAGCTAATAAAATAATTTAATGCCTTGATTATTAAATACTAAAATTGATAAGACTGATTTTTAATCAATTTGGTTGATATTTAGATTAAATATTATGCAGTGCAATTTTCCTTAGACTAAAGAATGAGGCAGATTTGCAGCTATTTTTCAAAAAAATTCACATTTAGAGCGAATATTCCAAAGTTAGTGTAACTAAATATTTCAAAAACCCCTGTTTTTATATTTAACTCTATGAAATATATGAGATTTGGGAAATGGGTTTTCGGCAGTGTAGTATGCCTATCGAACAAAGATGAATTGTCTATGAAAAAGACAACGCAAAAAAATGAAAGACCGAGGGCAGGAACGCTATGAACAACAACTACCGTAAACCGCTGCAAGGCACCCAGCTAGAATACTTCGATGTACGCCAAGCCGTAGAAGATATTCAGCCAGGCGCATACGCAAAACTCCCATATACATCTAAAGTCCTTGCAGAGCAGTTGGTTCGTAAATGCGACCCTGCAATCTTAGAACAGTCTTTAAAAGAACTGATTAACCGTAAACAAGACCACGATTTCCCTTGGTACCCTGCACGTGTGGTGTGCCATGACATCTTAGGCCAAACCGCATTGGTTGACCTTGCAGGCTTGCGTGATGCGATTGCTGACCAAGGTGGCGACCCGTCAAAAGTCAATCCTGTTGTTCCAACGCAGCTGATTGTTGACCATTCTCTAGCTGTAGAGTTTGGCGGTTTTGACCCAGACGCATTTGAGAAAAACCGCGCGATTGAAGACCGTCGTAACGAAGACCGTTTCCATTTCATTGAATGGACGAAAACAGCCTTTGAAAATGTCGATGTGATCCCTGCGGGCAACGGCATCATGCATCAAATCAACCTGGAAAAAATGTCTCCAGTGATTCAAAACCGTGAAGGCGTGGCATTCCCAGATACTTGCGTGGGTACAGACTCACATACGCCGCATACTGATGCCTTGGGCGTAATCTCTGTAGGCGTGGGTGGCCTGGAAGCTGAAAACGTAATGCTCGGTCGTGCATCGTGGATGCGTCTGCCAGACATCATTGGTGTAGAGCTTGTCGGTCAGCGTCAAGCAGGCATTACCGCAACTGATATCGTGTTGGCATTAACTGAATTCCTGCGTAAAGAACGTGTGGTAGGTGCTTACCTTGAGTTCTTTGGTGAAGGTGCAGACAGCATGTCTGTAGGTGACCGTGCGACCATTTCCAACATGACTCCTGAATACGGCGCAACAGCGGCGATGTTCTACATCGACCAAAACACCATTGATTACCTGACTTTGACAGGCCGTGAAGCGGATCAAGTGAAATTGGTTGAAGGCTATGCCAAAGAAATCGGTCTTTGGGCGTCTGATATGACCGCTGCGGAATACCCGCGTGTACTGCGTTTTGATTTGTCGAAAGTGACTCGTAATATTGCAGGTCCATCGAACCCACATGCACGTGTATCTACGGCTGACCTAAAAGCCAAAGGGATTGCAGGCAACTTAGAAGCAGCACGTGCGCAAGAAGCAGAAGGTTTAATTCCAGATGGCGCGGTGATCATCGCGGCCATTACTTCATGTACCAATACTTCAAACCCACGTAATACCGTGGCAGCAGGTTTGCTTGCACGTAAGGCAAATGAGCTGGGCTTGGTACGTAAACCTTGGGTGAAATCATCTTTTGCACCAGGTTCTAAAGCAGCCGCTTTATACCTCGAAGAAGCAGGTGTACTCGGTGATTTAGAAAAGCTGGGTTTTGGTATTGTGGCATATGCATGTACCACGTGTAATGGTATGTCAGGTGCTTTAGATCCAAAAATTCAACAAGAAATTATTGATCGTGATTTGTACGCAACTGCGGTACTTTCAGGTAACCGTAACTTTGACGGACGTATCCATCCATACGCAAAACAAGCATTCTTGGCTTCGCCTCCTTTAGTTGTGGCGTATGCGATTGCAGGGACGATTCGTTTTGATATCGAAACCGATTCACTGGGCAATGACAAAGACGGTAATCCAATTTACCTGAAAGATATTTGGCCGTCAGATGCTGAAATTGATGCACTGGTAAAAGAAGCGGTGAAGCCTGAGCAGTTTAAGAAAGTGTATATCCCAATGTTTGACTTGGGTGAGCGTGAAAAAGCGGCAAGCCCGTTATACGACTGGCGTCCGCAAAGTACTTATATCCGCCGTCCGCCGTATTGGGAAGGGGCTTTGGCTGCACCGCGTACACTTGCAAATATGCGTCCGCTTGCGATCTTGCCTGACAATATCACCACTGACCATTTATCGCCTTCAAATGCGATCATGATGGATTCGGCTGCAGGTGAGTACTTACATAAAATGGGCGTGCCCGAAGAAGACTTTAACTCATACGCAACCCACCGCGGTGACCATTTGACTGCGCAGCGTGCAACATTTGCCAACCCGAAATTGTTTAATGAAATGGTGGTTCGTTCTGACGGCACGATCAAACAAGGTTCAAAAGCGCGTGTAGAGCCTGAAGGCGAAGTGATGCGTATGTGGGAAGCGATTGAAACTTATATGAACCGTAAGCAGCCGCTCATCATCATTGCAGGTAAAGACTACGGTCAGGGTTCGAGCCGTGACTGGGCTGCCAAAGGTGTGCGCCTTGCAGGTGTAGAAGTGATTGTGGCGGAAGGTTTTGAGCGTATTCACCGTACAAATTTGGTGGGTATGGGTGTGTTACCGCTTGAGTTTAAAGCAGGGACTGACCGTAAAACTTTGAAGCTGGATGGTACTGAGCTGTATAGCGTGATTGGCAATATTGCGCCGCGTTCTGACCTGACTTTGGTGGTAGAGCGTTCAACTGCTGATGGTAAAAATGAAATCATTAAAGTGCCTGTGACTTGCCGTTTGGATACCGAAGAAGAAGTGCATGTGTATGAAGCGGGCGGTGTATTGCAGCGTTTTGCACAGGATTTCTTGGAAGGGAATGTGGCTTGATGTAATTCTTTAAATCCTCCCTAGCCCTCCTTTTTCAAAGGAGGGAGTTCCCCTCTTTTAAAAGATGAGAAGTATTACTTCGCAAGGGGGAGATTAAAGTAATTGATATTGTTTAAAAAACACCCTACATTTATGTGGGGTTTTTTATAGAGTAAATAAGTTGAAGCCAAGATTACCAAATATAGGATGATAAATTAGTGGGAGTTAGAAATGGCCTTAATTTAATGGTGGTGATTTAATTAATAGATTTTTTTAAATAAAAATAATAAAGCTGAGATATTTAATTTATGTATTTTAATAATGTGGAACTACTTCCTAAAAAGATTTTATCTGATATTCAATTAGGAACTATGCTTTGCTATTTTACTGTCATTTTATTTTTCAATGTAATGATAGGTGTTTTTTCTTTTGATTGTTTTTTAATCTTAATCACCAATGTTTTATTATTGTTTTTTTACTTTTTCGGCAGTATTTTTTTTAAAGAAACAGCATTAATTTTGTTTAAAGATTGGATGTCAGCATGTTTGGTAATTCTTTGTTTTATTTATATATTTTCTATTTGGTAAGTCTTATTTTGATTTACTTACTCTAACTATATTGCTTGTTTTTTATGTGGTTTTTGATGTTTATTATTTATACAGAAAAAATGGATGTATTATTTCGAAAGCTATTGAAGCTGGATTTGAGGGTAAGAAATTTAATTATATAAGTAGAGAAAATTATCGTTTAGAAAAACTCGTTATTCAAAGAAGCTTAATTCATAAGTTTTTCTATATTTTTATTGGTGTTTTTTTGATATTAGGTTTGTTTTTTAAGGAGAGTTTACCGTATATATTCAGTATTATTGGTTTAATGATTAATGGGGAATATAATTATTATGATTTTATGTTATTTATTATTGGAAGTTTTATCACATTTATAGGTATCACATATGTAAATATCTTAATGTTTTTTATGTTTTATTTTATCAAAATGAGTAGGTTTTTAGAAAATTCATCATGACTTAAAGTTTTCGTATTGTATTGAACCTATGTAGGTTTTTGAACCTAATGAATTCAAATTAGAAACCCACCAAAATTTCCACACGAAATTATGCTTTGCCTAAATGCCATTATCAATTGTCGAAATGACCAATAGACATTCATCACAAGAAGGTTATACTGAATCTACCATTTCTAAAAACACATGGAGAACAAAAATGGTTACTGCTGGTCAAAAACCCGGAACAGGCTTCTATTTTTGTGTTCAATGCGGACACCGCGTCTACTTAGAAATTGGTACTGATCGTTTACCACCGTGTACCAAATGCCAAGGCAATCAATTTAACAATAAGAATGCCTAAGCTGCAAAACACTAACAGTTATCCGCTGTTTAGAAAGAAAAGCCCTATCACGCGATAGGGCTTTTTGCTAACGTATAACACAGCATATATAAAAACAAATTGTACGTTTAACCGTTCGGAGAAGCCCATGGAAACAATATTAGGACTGTGTATTGGTATTGGCTTAAGTGCTGCCTGTGGCTTCCGTGTCTTTGTACCTTTATTGGTGATGAGTGTTGCATCCATTTTAGGACTATTCGAACCAATGAAAGGATTCGAATGGTTGTCTATGCCTGCAGTATGTATCGGCTTAGCAATTGCGACGGTTTGTGAAATCGCCGCGTACTATATTCCTTGGGTAGATAATGCCCTCGACACCATTTCAACACCTGCAGCCATGATTGCAGGGACCATCGCCACAATGGCAGTAAGCTCAGGTGAAATGTCACAGTTTGCCAGTTGGGCGGCAGCAATTATCGTGGGTGGTGGTACAGCAACAGCAGTGCAAATGAGTACCGTTGCAGCGCGTGGCGTATCTATCGCAACCACAGGTGGCATTGCAAATCCGATCTTATCTACAGGGGAATGGATTGGCGCTGCTGTCTTGTCAGTATTGACCTTTTTAGTTCCATTTTTTGTGGTGATCTTAGTGATTGCAATCGTGATCTGGATGGTTCGACGTATTTGCCAAAAACGAGCTGTACAGGTCGATACCCCTTTATAAACCAGTCAAGATTCCACTCTAAAATGAATCCATCTTTTAGAGTGAGTGATCTGCGTTATGCTTAATAAATATAGAAATAAAAATCCGAAACTGAGTTTTGGCTGTGTTTGATAAAGATTTTAAAAATTATAAGAAGTGCTACTGATACACAGACCCTCATACAATTAGCGACGAGTAATATAGGTTGTCTGATTTGGACGTCGTATTTGTTGATGTCAGTTCGAGTGAAAAATACCTTTACTCAACATTCAAAGCACTCGGCTTAAGCGAAAAAAATACTATCGAGCAATTTCACTATCTGTCCTAAAAGAGCACATCATTCTGCGTTTAAGTCATCCAAGAGACGCCTAAAAAAATCTTTAAAATTCGATTGATTTTTGAACAATAAAGGCATAATTTTATTATGTGATTATAAATCACATAATTTTTATATGGATTTATTAATCTTTTGAATTTTATAAAAAATAATGAGGGGAATGGTAGATGATTAAATTTATAGTCGATGAAAATGCCTTAACGAATGGCTCGCATTTAATTCACAATGGTACGCAAGGATGTGTAGACATGCCGCAATTTGACCAGCAAATATTGATTGGTTATTTTGCCAATTTTGAACTCGCTTATAAGCGTGCACGTATGAGCTGGCCAACAGAAAAAGTTGTCGGTTGTGATAAGTGTTGTAGTCAAAGCTAGAAATGCAACATGTATGTACCTTGAAATAACGCTGTATATCCAGGAAAAATGGCGCAGAAATTGCTAACTAAAACAGGTAATCGCGTTATTAACAGGATATACAGCATGACCACAGAAACCATCCGTTCTACAAAATATCCAGCAGAGGCGCATGCCTATGCAGCATGGCCTTTGATCTTGATCATCATTGGTGGTGCGATTGGACTGGTTTATGCCGTGATTGCTTATCTGATCAATCTCAAAATATATACATCAGACCTCAGTCGAATGAATAAAATTTTGGCCAATTTACTCTGTGGTATGGCGGCATGTAGTGGTTGGTGGTTTAGCGCACAGTGGATACAAAGCTATTTAGTTCATTGACCAATAATGCGTTGAATAGATCATCCATTAAATAACAGATGTTACACACTTAAAAGTAGTTTTGCATTTTTAAAATGATTTTTAATTCTATTCGACGGTGTCTTATATCTAGGGATTGAATAAAAGGATTAGCCTTCGGCTGGAGGTACTCTTACGAAACATTGTTTCTCATTCGGCAAAATGAGAAGCAAAGCTTCGCAAGGAAACCATCTTGCGGAGCAATGCTCCTCACCGCAAAACTCGCTCATTACCGTCAAATTATTCACAGTATCGCAAAAACATTTTTGATTAAAAGTAGCCCTGTCTAAAACACTTGCGAATGACGTTACCGCGTATCGTTCATTTATTTGAAGCAAATTGCGCTTCTGATGTTACTGCGTAACATCAGTTCAATAAGTAGAACAAAGATAGATCTAGATCATTAGTTACTCACTGAGCGGTGTTTTGTGAGTCATAATCAATGTAGATAATTGAAGCGTAGGGGGAATGTTCAGCGGCGATATATTTTAATTTTGACCCTGTGTTTGCACGTTTGGTCTGTTGTGAAAGAAAATTTTCTTAAAATTGACCATATCTGCAGATAAAAAACGCTGAAATGAGCTGAAAAGATAAAATATCCTGCCAAACCTAAAATGGCTGAAAAAATTTGCTGAATTTGCAGAAAATTAGAAAAACTTAGGAAATTAATCCCGATGCCCTTTGGTTAAAGTATATCTCAAGGGTGTGATAGAGATTGAAAAGAGTAGCATGCTGTCAGTGGTGCAAAACACGCGTACAGTACTCACCCAAAAGGTCTCGATTCAGCTTAGGACGCTATAAACCAGAAGTTTATAGGCTATAAGATCATGACTTACAAAGTGATGATAGTTGAAGTAAACAACATTGTTTTCTCTTATACCACCCCAAAAATTTAAGCCAAAATAAAAAACAATAATAAATCATTACTTCTTTAATCCGCACAAAACAAACCACACCAGTTAAATCAGCACAAGCTCAAAGATCGTCAGGCATCTCCCGTAAAAATAGTCCAAATCTAAGCGGAAATTTAAAAGCAATATTCAATTGCTCGAAAGGGGCATAAACTAAGGATAAAAATACGCTTAGGAGATTTGCCATGAACTTGAGTCATTTAAGCGATTTCTTGCTGTATAGCTTAGTGATTAACTATCTGATTTTAATCATTTGGTTTGTAGTATTTGTCTTTGCTAAAGATTGGATGAAACGCCTGCATGGGCATTGGTTTAAGTTGAGCGATCAGCAGTTTGACGCTATTCATTATGGTGGAATGGCTGTTTATAAAATTGGTATTTTACTTTTGAATTTAACACCCTACATTGCACTGCACTATCTAAAATAGGCTTAAATCATAAAAAATATTGGTGTAAAAGCACAAGCTGCTTGCATTGAATTTAGGCAAAACAGTATGCTCAAAAGAACATAAAATTCAATTGGGCAAGGCAAGAATGAACGGGAAAGTAGAATGCCGTACTTGTTTGGTGTGCAAAAAAAGTTTCCCACTGAAAAATATGATTCCGATGGGAACCGTGCGTAAAGTCATTACAGAAGAAATTGCTCAGGATTTTCCTGAATCCGGTGCTCAGGACTATATTTGCCAAACTGATTTAACCAAATACCGTATGCAATATGTACAGTCAATTTTGAACTCCGAACAAGGCGAAGTCTCCAATTTAGAATATGAAGTGCTGAACAGCATGCAGCAGCATGATCTGATTAGCAAAAATGTTGAAGAAAAGCTGGATCAGCAGTGGAGTTTTGGCGAAAGGCTAGCGGATAAAATTGCAACATTCGGCGGCAGCTGGGCATTTCTTATTTGTTTTACATTGTTTTTAGCGGTGTGGATTTTAGTCAATACGGTAGTGATGGTGAAGCATCCTGCTGATCCTTATCCTTTTATTTTGCTGAATTTGATGTTGTCTTGCCTCGCTGCCATACAAGCGCCCATTATTATGATGAGCCAAAACCGTCAAGAAGCTAAAGACCGCATGCGTTCGGAGAATGATTATCAAGTGAATTTAAAAGCTGAATTAGAAATTCGCCATTTACATGAAAAGATAGATCATTTGTTGATGCATCAATGGGATCGTCTTGCCACGATTCAGGAAATTCAGTTGGATTTACTGTCCGAAATGAGTAAAAAGAAGCAATAGTTTGCTTTGAACAGCATAATTAATTGTTGTTTGAGTACTAAGTTATGGCGGAAATTCTCGTGAAAAGTCATTTATAAGATGGAAAAAATGCTAAAAAACCATAGTTGGGAAAAATATTTTCAATATATCTTTAAATGTGAAAAATATTTTTAAAATAAGCTAAAAACAGTAATTTTCAGGGAAACAATCCCTCATCTATATCACTACTATATATCTCAAGGGTGTTACAGAGATTGAAAAGAGTAGCATGCTGTCAGTGGTGCAAAACACGTGTACAGTACTCACCCAAAAGGTCTCGATTCAGCTTAGGACGCTATAAACCAGAAGTTTATAGGCTATAAGATCATGACTTACAAAGTGATGATAGTTGAAGTAAACAACACTGTTTTCTCTTACACCCTAAAAAATTTTAAAGAATTCAAACGAATAATAAATCCTTCCATCTTTTTCAAAATTCCAAACTTCGCATGTATTCCCAACACACTTTGATCATTGCTGATGTAATAAATATCACGCAGAAGATCTTAAACTTAATCTAAGCTTCAGATTGTCCTTTTCAACAAAGTTGTTATGCTTAACTGTCTAAATTTTAAATAATTTTGTTATGGGTTATCTTGATCAATTGATACAGGATTGTCTGCAGGCACAGCAGACTAAAGCGGAATGTATATTTGAGTTTTCAAGTTTTGATGATCTTGCTCAACATGCACTTTATATTTACGTGATAGAGCTAGTCGGTGGCGATATACAGCAGACATATCAGGACTATGCCGCATTTAAGGCATTGAAAACCCATGCCTGTGCCAAGTTAAATCAACCCAATCACATTCTGTATGTTGGATCATCACGGACAGGTATAAAGAATCGTTTAAAACAACATTTAGGTTTTGGGCCTAAACAAACCTATGCCTTGCATTTGTCGCAGTGGTTTCAGGGCGAATATCGCATCACACTACATCAGTATCCATTAACCACGAGTTCAAGCATCTTACAATTACTGGAGGATGATTTATCTCATTCATTAGCACCTGCCTTTGGTAAATTGGGGACCAATAATCGTTAGGGTAGAACCTGATCGGTCAAAGTCGATTGACAGCGAATTAGTCAGTTGTTATTTTGCCGACATTCTCCCAGTACACAGTCTGTCCATGCCTTTAGATCCCAACTTTGTCTATGCGCCGCCTCAAGGTCCTCTACGTATTTTGTATGAAGATGCAGACTTGGTTGTCATCGAAAAACCAGCGGAATTGCTGTCGGTTCCGGGACGTTTGCCTGAGCATCATGACAGTGCCTATCTTCGAGTTTTGCAACAGTATCCAGCAGCAAAGATTACCCATCGTTTAGACATGGCAACATCAGGCATTTTGATGTTTGCGAAACACCGCGATGCAGAAGTGGCGGTGAGTAAAATGTTCCAAGCGCGAACGGTTCAAAAGCAATATGTAGCTTTGGTTCAGGGTAAGCTAGAAGGTGAGGGCAGTGTTGAAGTGCCCCTCATTACGGACTGGGAAAATCGCCCACGTCAGATGGTGCATTTTGAATTAGGCAAACCTTCAAAAACCTTGTATCAAGCCATTAGCTATGACGCAAGCAAGGATATTAGCCGAGTATTATTAACGCCAGTGACAGGGCGTTCTCATCAGCTACGTGTACACATGATGCATATTGGGCACCCCATTACAGGGGATCAACTGTATCACCCGAATGCCAAACAGAGCTCACTCGGACGGATGGCGTTACATGCTTGCGATCTGGCATTTACCCAGCCATTAACCCAACAAGCTGTTCATATTCATTGCGCGGCAGAATTTTAAAGCATATTCATGTGAATGCTCACTGTTCATAAAATCTGCTGTGTTGCATTGAAAATTTTAGGCAGCTTAGCAAGCTAAGAATAATTACAGCTTTAAATAGGTTTTTCTGCTTAAAAATGAATCACCACATGCACTATATCCCCAATTCTGGGGATATATAAATAATTTAAATATCTCTATAAAGTGTGTGAAATATTTACAAAGATTAATATTAAGTTTCTTTGTATCTTTTAGTAAATAAATACCATTTCTAAAGTTTTATTATATTTTCTAAAGAATATTGATTGATTATTTTTTAATATGAAATTTTTTATTAAATTAATTTAAAACAGTATTTTAGTTGAATTGTGTGTAAGTGTGTATTTGGTCAGATAAATACGGTTTTTTGCATTTGTTCTGCTAATATGAAATGAATTATAGATTTTAACTTTTGTAACTTAGGTTTGTTTTGGGGAATAAACTTAAATTATTGAAGCTTATTTTGAGGATTAGCAAATGATCAATATTGCTTTAATCGTCCTTATAATCCTATTAATTGTGGCTCTCCTTTTTGTTTATAACCGCAAATTGAAAAATGATAAAACCCTACGTTCACTGCAGGAAAACTTCGATCGTACGCGGCTAAAACTGGCTGAAACAGAGTCCCAGCAAGATGAATTGAATTATGAAATCAGTCAATTACGCATTCAAAACAGTGGCTTAAAAATCCAAGTCGATAAAGTAGCGAAATATCAACATATTGTGGATATTGAACAATATGTTGAGTATCGAACTTTACAGGCTGATGGTTTGGTGGAAGTCACCAAAGCCAATGCAGATATCATGTTGAATGATATTCGCGCACAGATTGAACAAGTGCGTCAGTATTTGAGCAAATATCAAGAAAGAGCTAAATCACAAATACAGGAACAAGCCCGTGCCGAGTTAAAGGGTTTGTATAGCCAAGCGCTGGATCAGCAGCATTTGGAAAACATCAACCGTGCTTTGGACAACAAAATACGGGGCTATCAGTCAGCATTCTTTTTGCCTTTACAGAGTATTTTAGATCAGCTGATGGATGGCATGAATGAATCTGCGGCAAACCAAAATTTGACTGCGGTACGTTGCAAAATGATTGATGCAATGGAGCAGCAATCGACTGCAAACTGTAATTATGTCGATGAAGAGCGTCGTTTGGCTGCGATGCAACTATTTACATTGGTGTTTAATAGTCGTGCTGACTTGTATTTGGCCCAATTAAATACCGAAAACTTAGGTGGGCTATTGCAGGCTTTGGCGGATGATTTCACCTTGCTCAATGCGCATGGTGTACATTTTAGTCAGGCACGGGTACTCGACAGTTATCTACAATTACGCTTAGAAGAATTGAAAATGGCAGCTTTGGTTTTACATCTTAAAGAAACTCAGGCCCACATGGATGTTGTGGTTTAATTTGAATTGTTATCAGAAAGATCACTTCGGCGGTCTATTTCTGATTAAAGAGATTTAGCTAATGCAAATTGCAACAATTATCCGTTAATCTAAGTCAACAGAATAAAATTCATAAACGATAAGGGAAAGTACAATGACTCGTGATTTTAAACAATTTCCAGATGATGATAATGGCAATGTGCTGTGGCAGATGCAGCAAGATGGTGACGATCTATCTGTGCCGCACGAAATCGAATATTCAATTGCCTTTTCGACTCAAGAGCAGGCTGAACAGTGTGCATTGTATTTATTGAAAGAAGAGCAAAAAATTTCGTTGTTCCAAGATGAAGAATCAGATCGCGTGGAATGGATTATCACGGTCTATGTCTATATGGAACCTGATTATGAAGATATCGTTGATTTAGAGCAGTGGTTTATTAAAATTGCGGAACAACATTCGGGCGAATATGATGGCTGGGGTTGTATGGCTTATATCTATGAAGATGATGATCTGGAAGAAGATGAAGCACAATTGAGCTAAGTCTCACTATTGCATCTTTAGCAACAAGAACCCAGTCTTTCAACTGGGTTTTTTATTATTTAAATTTTAGAGAAATTGTGTAAAATTTTGATTTTTCAATATTTTTATAAAAAAATCAATATGAATGCAGCTCACAAAACATAACACGGCATTGCGTTAAAGTGATGGGATCAATCTGTAGGATTCGCTATAGTATTGAACAGTAATACACCTTTCTCATACGTCGTAACACTGTTTCGCTTAGATCGTTTCAGTGTGATAAAAATGGACGATAAAGCGAGGGTGAATGCATGTGGATGATTCAGTGAAAACAATGACAAAAGGACATCATCATGAGTAATACTGTTCGATTACATCGTGTTTTTAGTGCACCTGTAGAGCGAGTTTATCGTGCCTTTGTGGAGCCAGATGCTTTGGTGAAATGGATGGCACCGCATGGATTTACCGCCCATGTGGAACATTCGGATGTGCGTGTAGGTGGCTCGTACCGCATGTCGTTTCAAAATTTTTCAACCGGAACCACACACGCTTTTCATGGTGATTATCATGAAGTCGTGCCGAATCATTTACTGCGCTATACAGACCAATTTGATATGCCAGAGTTAGCCGGTGAAATCGAGGTCACTGTTGAGTTTAAAGCGGTATCAGTAGGAACCGAAGTGACGATTGTACAGGCAGGGTTGCCGAGCGTTATTCCACCTGATGCCTGTTATTTGGGTTGGCAGGAGTCTTTACAGTTGCTGGCTTTTTTTAGTGAATCCAGCGATGCCCGATGAATAATTTGAAGAATGATCGAAAAACTGTAAATAGATGATGGAGGGCTTAATGACCGTACATATTAAACGTATTTATGATGAGATAAGCCCAGATGACGGTAAACGCATATTGGTCGATCGCTTGTGGCCGCGTGGTATCAGTAAAGTGAGCGCAGAGCTAGATTTGTGGCCGAAGGCATTGACGCCATCGACAGATTTACGTCGTTGGTATCATCAAGACGAGGCAATGGCTTCTCGTTGGGACGAGTTTAAACAGCGCTATTTGCAAGAAATACAGCCGCATCAAGCCGAGTTAGAACAACTGCGCGCATGGGAAAAAGAGGAGCCGCTGACCTTACTCACAGCGGCCAAACATATGGATAAAAATCATGCGCATATCTTAAAAGCGTTGATATTAAACACCTCATTAGAGATCTAAAATTTAAACCGATTAGTGCTGTGGCGTTGTGTTATTTAAATCGTCATAACTTCACTAAACCATACGATATTTATGGTTTTTAAGTTTATGAAATACATAAAAATGTTATATTAAGTTTTTATGGATTTTTGCGTCCATCTTTTTTGAGGTCTTTTATGTCTTTACCCAATTGTCCCCAATGTAATTCTGAATATACCTATAATGATGGTGACTTACTGATTTGTCCTGAATGCTCACACGAATGGCGTGAAGGCGAAAGCGCTGCTGATGAGCAGGTGCTGATTAAAGATGCCAATGGCAATGTATTGACCGATGGTGACACGGTTACTGTGGTGAAAGACCTTAAAATTAAAGGTTCATCTTCAGTGGTGAAAGTTGGTACCAAAGTTAAAAATATTCGTCTTTTAGTCGATGCAACAGATGGTCATGACATTGATTGTAAAATTGATGGTATCGGGGCAATGAAGCTCAAATCTGAATACGTGAAAAAAGTTTAAGTTTCGTTTTTGTTCGCTCCAAAGCAAATTTCAATCATCCTAAGCGAAGGCCACACTTGGCTTAGGATGTCTACTTAAACATGAAATAGATAACTAATTCGCTATAGATTTTACTTTTCAGCCTGCATAATAGAAGCATTACAGGTTTGAAATGTCTTTACTATGCCGCATATTCATTTGGAATATTCCAATAACCTTGAGCTGGAGGCTCGTCCTTTACTTAAATCGCTAAACAAGGCCTTATTTGAATCGGGTCATGTCAGTGCCATCAATGATATTAAGAGCCGTGCTGTCGCTCAGCAAGATTTTGTTGTGGGTTTGGATGAACACGCCCAACATGCGTATATGCATGCCAAAGTTTCATTATTGACGGGTCGAACGATCGAAGTGCAAAAGCAAATTTCATTGTTGTTATTGGACGTGTTGAAACAACATGTCACAGCTTCAGCAGTAGAAGTGCAACTTTGTGTTGAAATTTTAGAAATGAATAAAGCGACCTATTCGAAGCAGATCGTCAGTCCTTAAGGCCTTTATTCATGCGTTGAGTAATGCGCCTCTATTCACAAATACAGCATGATGAAAGAATGATGAAATCCGACTTCGGTCGGATTCTTTTTTATTGGAATTATTTATTGAAAATCATTTTCTTAGTGATTAAATTTTAAGCCTTTACACTGATCAAAAAAGACATTGAAAAATGTGACCGAGTTCATTTATATTCTGTAGATCAGGTTGAATTTCCAACAACAAATCCTGATCGAATAATAGAGAAAACAATGAAAATGAAGGGGTAACATATGTCGGGATGGTACGAGATCAGTCATTCTAATGATCAGCAGTTTCGTTTTGTATTAAAAGCAGGGAACGGTGAAATCATTTTAACGAGTGAATTATATAAAGCGAAAGCATCAGCCCAAAACGGGATTGAGTCTGTACAAAAGAACAGTGCAGATGACAGCCGTTTTGAACGACTGACGGCCAAAAATGGCAAACCATATTTTAATTTGAAAGCGGCAAACCATCAAATTATTGGGACCAGCCAATTTTATGCCAGTGAGCAATCACGCGATAAAGGCATTGAATCAGTTAAAACCAATGGTGCAAGTACCCAAATTAAAGATCTAACTGCTTAAATTTGAAACAACCTGATCGAGACAGTCAAAGCGGGATGAACAAAACGTGAAGGCTTGTCAAAATCACAAGATCAAAAGCAATATGGTTCTCAAATAAGCGTTGTTGGGTTGGACGCTCAACCCAGATCAGGCTTATTTGACGGTACAAGGAAGTACCACAACTTCACTGGCTAGAGTGGTGAACGATGAATAAGCAGAATCATATTTGGAATTATGGGCTCATTACGATCTTGATCATCGTCGTGGGTTGGATGATTGCATCTCCGTATTGGGTGCTGTATCAAATACGTCAAGCCTATGAGCACAATCAACCTGAAAAAATTGCTCAATATATCGATTTTGCGGCAGTCAAATCGAGTCTAAAACCACAAGTTGAAGACCTCATTCAACAGAAAACTGGGCTACAGCATTTACCCGAATTTGCCCAGTCTTGGGGTGGGCAGCTCAGCACAGTCCTCAGTGCAACGCTAGTCGACAGTCTGGTCAATCCAACCAGTATCATGCTGCTTTTACAAGGCAAAGCATTAAAAGAGTCGATCCAACTACCAGAAATAACCAAACTGACCAATCCGAGCATGATTAGCCCAGGGATTGAACTATTCACGCATGCTGAAAATAAGGTCGCAGAACAACCTTATGCGTCAACACTATCCAAAAATGACGAAACTGCAACCGCTGTTGCTTTAAAGCAAAGCCAGCCACTTGAACCCAAAGCCAGCTATAGCGCTTGGAATCGATTTGATCTGTATGTGCCGCTCCAAGGCCTAAGCGAAGAAAAATATACCGTATTTAGTATGCAACGCCGCGGTTGGAGCTGGAAGATCGTTGCAATTCAACTTCCAAACGCCGCCCAGAACAATGCTTCATAAAAAATAAAATAAATAGGTGCCAGAGATGCAAGATAAAATCAAAATAGTTGGTGACCAACAGGCCGCTGACGAAATTCTGCAATTTTTAGCCAATTGGGATGAGGTCATCTGCCAATTGAAAATTGAAAATATTGCTGAATCCTGCGCAGCAGATGTGTACTTTTTTGATGCCAGTTGTGAAATGCGTGGCTTAATGGCATATCAAAAAATGTGGGAATTTTATCGGGAGTATTTTCGTGAAGGCTTAAAGGTATTTAGGCGGGAATTGGTCATCCATGCAGATCCTGATATTGCCTTTCTGCACTGTTATTCCAAAATTGATGATCAGAGCGGGATACCGACGTCGGGGATCTCGTGGTGTCGTAATACCATTGGGATGAAAAAAACGCAGTCTCAATGGAAGATCGTTCATCAACATATTTCTGTTCCAGTGGATATTGTGACTCATCAAAGTAAAGTGATTACCTTTTAATTCCTCTCGAAACGCAGTATGAAAACAGAGCTATAAAGCTCTGTTTTTTTCTTTGCAAATCATTACATGAAATGCGTATGCAGCCCTAAAACTTCAGCCTAAATTAAAAAATAATGACCATCGTTCAGGATAAGAAAATGGATCATAAAAATAATAAATTAGCGCAAGAATTTGAATCATCACCATCAGGTCAAAAGCAAGGCTTGCAAGACCTGAACGCATCGAAGCAAATGCCCCCTGCAGATTTACATAAAGTGATTCGAATCACAGCAGGGTTTATCATCGGCAGTTTGCTGATTGCCGCCTTATATCTTGGCAAAGATATTTTTATTCCATTGGCACTCGCAATTTTATTGGCTTTTTTAGTTGATCCTTTGGTGATGAAACTACGCGGTTGGGGACTTCCGCAGATGCCATCTATATTTATTGTGGTCGGTTTGGCTTTGGCGATTTTATCCGGCGCGGCCTCTTATTTGGGTTATCAACTGGGGCAATTAAGCCAAGAATTACCGCAATATCAGGGCACGATTCAAAAGAAAATGGATTCTATTCGTCAATTTGCACGCGGCCCGAGTGTTTGGGATGGCGCAAAAACCACCATAGATACCGTTGAAAATTCGATAGATGATGTGGTGCCAGAAGAGAAAAATCCTAAAGTGCAACAAGTGAAAGTGGTGGGGCAACAACAAACCACGGCTGAAGCGGTCATGGCTTGGAGCGAGCGGGTGCTCAATCCCTTGGCAACTGCGGGTATTGTTTTTTTGTTTGTGATTCTGATTTTGGTCAATCGGAAAGATTTGCATGATCGTTTCCTTAAGCTGCTGGGCGGTAATTTAAATATTGGAACTGACGCACTAGATGAAGCGGCCAATCGTATCGGTAAATATTTACGTATGCAGCTGATGGTGAATGTGACCTACGGTATTCCGATGGCTTTGGGACTTTGGTTTATTGGGGTGCCGGCAGCAATTATGTGGGGAATGGTGGCGATTGTGATGCGCTTTGTTCCCTATGTCGGCCCGATGATTTCTGCGATTTTCCCCATTGCACTGGCTTTTGCGGTAGATCCCACATGGAATATGGTGCTGTGGACAGTCGGCTTAATCCTGCTCTTAGAGTTGGTCAGTAATAATATTATTGAGCCTTGGTTGTATGGGGAAAGTACTGGACTTTCAACTTTAGCCATTATCATCGCAGCCATGTTTTGGACGGCGGTGTGGGGGCCAATTGGTTTAATTTTATCGACGCCTTTAACCGCGTGTTTATTGGTGCTTTCAAGCTATGTACCATCCTTAGGTTTTATTAAAACCCTGATCGGTAGTACACCTGCATTGGAGCCGCATGAGCGCTTTTATCAGCGATTGGTCGCTGATGATGTGCAAGATGCCATGGATGTAGCACAGACTTTTATTGCTGAAAAGTTACCGAAAGATGCCACGGATGAAATCAAGGCACGTCGGGTCAATGCGTTTTATGCTAAAGTGGCGATTCCAGCCATACGGATTTTTTCGAGCGGACACAACACCGAGGCCAGTGCAGAGCATCGACTACGCTTACATCAAGGCTTAAAACTGTTTAATCATAGTTTTCAACGGGCATATCCAGTGGCACAGCAGGATCAGAAAGCAGCGGTGTTATGTATCGGCGCACGTTGGGAAATTGATGTTCAAGTATCGGCTATGTTGGCGCATGGGCTAAGTTTAAGCGGTATTCCGGCTCAGGCATTTAGCGACGTATTGATTCAAAATCAGCATCAAAGTATGGATGATATCCAAGAGGATATTCAGATCGTATGTATTTCGATTTTCCATACAGTACCAGAAGCTCAAATTCGCCTTTTAAGCCATGTTTTTAAGGCACAGTTTCCAGATATAAAACTGATTTTTGCACTGTGGAGCTGTGATGAGATATCCCAATTAGATGCGATCAAAGAAAATTTCACCGTCGATGCAGTGGTCAATAATATGAATGACTTGTTATTAACCATTGAAGCTTTTCAATTGAAGCATGGTGAATCTTGGTTGGATGAGCCTGATCCTAGCGTTGAAGCGCAGCGCTTAAAAGCATTAGAAGAACTGAATGTTTTGGATGAGCGGAATTTACCGATCTATGAACAATATATTGAAGAAGCTCGACAAGCCTTCGATGTGAAATATGCGCAAATTTCTTGGGTCAAGCAAGATTGGGTTTATACCCCAGGTAGCCCTTTGGCTGAGGCTACCGAGCAACCGATGCAGGTGCGCCAGTCGAAGCAAGACTCGATCTGTAGCCATTTGGTGTATCAAAATGAACGATTGATAATTGAAGACCTACAACGTGACCCACGCTTTGCGCATTTACCTGAATTGATGCATAACCGCATTCGCTTTTATGCAGGCGTTGCACTTAGAGACCGTAATGGGGTGGCGTTGGGAAGTTTCTGTGTTTTAGATCGGCAGCCGAATCAAATGACCGATGATGATATGAGTCTGTTAAAAGGCCTTGCGGCAGATTTGATGAATACGCTCAGTGATGAAAATGTGAAGCGAAAAAAATGTGAGGAGATACAGCAACTAAATGATTCGTCTTCATAATTTCAAATGATGCAGCAGATCTTTTTAGGCTGGAGTTTCAGTGAAAAGCATTTTAAGATAGTTCTAATATAATTATTTTGAGCCAAAGACATGAACAAAAATAATGTCATCTGGCAACTTCTATTGGGCTATGTTGTTGCATTGGGTTGTAGTGTGAGCTTTGCTCAAATTCAAGGAAACTATTTTTCACATAAAGATTGGGAAATCGCTTGTGATAATACGGGGACTTGTCGCGTTGCAGGTTATCAAGCGGAGGGCAATCAGCCCGCTATTTCTGTGTTATTACAACGTGCTGCGGGAGCTCAAGCGCAAGTCAGCGCACGAGTGAAACTCGATCCTGAAACCTTCAATGCGGCAAATCAACCACTTCAACTTTACATTTTAGGTAAAAATCAGGGAACTGTGCAGCTTGATGCCAAAACTGCGGAAGGTCAGTTAAGTGCAGCTCAAACTCAAAAACTGATTCAAGCCTTACAAGCCAACCAACCAATTGTGTGGAAAGGCAACAACAAAACATGGTTATTGTCGGTGCAGGGCGCTAGTGCAGTTTTACTCCGTATGGATGATTTTCAAAAGCGCATAGGGACAAATTCGGCATTATTGCGTAAAGCCAATAGTAGTTCGGCCAATGTACTCAAACCGAAAAGTATTCCGAAAGTGAATATTCAAAATTACAGTAAGGGCTTACAAACACGGTATGCCGTCAATGCGCCCACAGCCAAACAATTGTTTGGATTGATAAAGAAGAAAACGACAGTAGAAGATTGTCCTCAACTCTTTGATGCAAATTTCTTAGAGGATGATCGGGTCGTGGTGTTTCCAATCAATGGGAAAAATGCCTTGGTCGAAGTGCCATGTTGGCGTGGGGCATATAACAGTGGTAATGGCTATTGGCTGATGGATCGAAATTTAAAGCAAATCAAACAATCCGTGACCTTTTCCGGAAGTGGTTTTAGCGAAGGGCAGATTTTCTCCAATCAACGTGGACGAGGCATTGGCGACTGTCATAGTACGGGGGAGTGGTCATGGAATGGTCAGCGTTTTATCCAAACCTATATGGCAAAAACCACACAGTGCAAAGGATTTGCTGGTGGTGCGTGGGAAATTCCAACCTTGGTCTATCGCGTTCAACTCGACTCTTAATTTGAAAAAGCCCTGATATTCAGGGCTTTAAATGATGCAGCGTTTTATTCTATCGGGTTTAAATAAATAACCGAGTACTTTAAAAACGTTTTGGAATTTTCTGTCCTCCGACAACTGGTGATTCAGCGATTTTCAACACACCAAATAGCCATGTTTCGGCATGATGAACAGCCGTTTTGAGCTCATCACCTAAGGCTAAACGCCCTGCAATAAAACTCGCCAATGAACAGCCCGAACCATGATATTCCCCATCCAGTCGTGGACAACGGGTTTCAGAGACTAATTCACCCTGAACGTACAACGAGTTTTGGATATAGTCAGGCGTATTTTCATGCCCACCTTTTACTAATACCGCTTGAGCACCCATCGCAAAAAGTTGCGCAGTTGCTTTAGAAATATCCTCTTCACCTGTGAGCGCACGTAATTCTACGGTATTGGGTGTAAGCACAGTGGCAAGTGGAATCAGTTCTGCAAAGGCTTTGACCAAAGTTGCTTGATCGCCCAAAGAACCACCACTATTGGCAACTAAAACGGGGTCGAGAACATAATGATATTCGGGATGTTCACGTAAAAACTCAGCGAGAGCCGCGATATTTTCAGTCGTTCCTAACATTCCTGATTTTACACAGCGAATAGGGAGGTCACCGACGACGGCATGTGCTTGAGCCAGCAATAACTCACGAGAGGTCGCTTCAAACGAATACACTTGTTGTGAGTTTTGAACGGTTAATGCTGTACACGCAATGGCAGCATGTGCGCCACTTTGACCAATGGCTTCAATGTCCGCTTGCAGTCCTGCACCACCTGAAGGGTCAAGACCTGAAAAGCACAGTACAGTAGGGCGCACAATGATGTCCTTATTACACAAAATTTGCGATAGTATAGGCAACTTTGAGCGAACACTCGATAGTATTTTTGCAGAAGTGAATGGATAAGGTACAAGCTGTGATTAAGAATATATTGATCGATCTCGATGGAACATTAACAGATCCAAAAGTTGGCATTACTACTTCAGCACGCTATGGACTGGCGAAAATTGGACATCCCATTTCGGATGAGACCAATATCGATTGGATCATTGGGCCACCTTTGAAAGCCTCTTTGGCCAAAATCCTCAATGTCGATGTGCATAATGTACTTGCAGATCAGGCTTTACTAGGCTATCGCGAGCGCTTTGCAGTGACTGGCTTATTTGAAAATAAAGTCTATCCTGCCGTTGCCGACACTCTAGCAACTTTACAACAGCAAGGCTTTCACTTGTACGTCGCTACAGCAAAGCCGACGGTCTATGCCCGCCAAATTTTAGAACATTTTGATTTGGCACAATATTTTACTGTGATCTATGGCAGTGAACTGAACGGTGAGCGCACCAACAAAGGCGATTTAATTGAATACATTTTGCAGCAAGAACAGTTGGATGCGAAGGAATGTGTGATGGTGGGAGACCGTGAGTACGATATTTTAGGCGCACGCCGTAATGCAGTGCAGAGTATTGCTGTGAGCTATGGTTATGGTAGTGCAGAAGAAATTCAAACGGCTGCACCGGCACTGGTGATTGATCGTTTTAACGATTTGATTTCGAGTATTGAGCAATTGCAGCAGCAGAAAGTGTCGTAGTTGCACCTAATCAAGAGAATGATGCTGATTATTTAAAGATAATCAGCAAAATCAGAAAAATCAGCCCACAGAAAAACCATTTGAGCAAAGGTGACTCATCATTTTTGATGGTTTCTGCTTCGAGTGCGATGCCATGTTTATCGTAGACAAATACAAAATGTGCATTTGCGCTTAGAGCCATTTCTTGAATGGCTTGTAGCTCGAGTGCGCTGACTTCTTCACTTAAGCGTTCTTTTAGCTGAATAAAAATAACCGGCTGTCCAAACTCATACCACTTGAAGTGGATCTGTTGTATGAGTTGGTTGAAGCACTGTTCTGCAACATGATAGTTTCGGACAAAACTTCCACGTTCTATAAAAGCTAAAGGGCAGTTTTGTTCAGCTACAATTTGATGATCACGCGTTAAAACTTGCATTTGATCATAATGAATCTGTACCCAAACTGCGTCAGGAAAAGACGCTAATTTTTCTTTTAACATCACTTTTAGATTTCATTATTTTTTTAATTACTAGCAGTATGTCATTAAAATTTAGAGAAAAATATAGCTGAGATATAAAAAACACATCGATCTATCGAGTTTTTATCTTAAAACGTCTTTCGCAGTTTTGTCACTTTGAATTTTTAACTTCTACAATTGAAATATCTAAATCTTAAGTGTGTTTTTAAAGCCATTATCCTTTTTCTAGAAAACTGTTTCTCATCTGATTTATGTAATCGATCTTGTAACTGTTTCAGGCTTTTGAAAAAATTCAGACAGAAAACAATAAAGCTGAATGCTATGTCCAAATCATTTTTATTCCCTAGCCAGTGGCTCAAACCTTTGCACCCACGTGATCCACATGAGCATCATCGTGTCGCGACCTCTTTAGAATTGCTTTTTGACTTGATCTTTGTCGTGGCGATCGCAACAGCAGGGCAGCAACTGCATCATGCCATTGTTGAAAATCATTTAGCTCAGGGTTTAACGCTGTATGGCATGGTGTTTTTTGCCTTGTGGTGGGCGTGGATGAACTTTAGTTGGTTTGCTTCGGCGTATGATAATGATGATGCGCTCTATCGAATCTTAACTTTCGTACAGATCATTGGTTCTTTGGTCATTGCTGCAGGTATTCCAAGCGCTTTTCAAAAGCAGGATTTTGACGTAATTGTGATTGGTTATGCCATTATGCGTCTGGGCTTAGTTACAGCAGTGGTTTCGCGTTGCAAAGCATGATCTGTCCCGTCGGAAAACAGCATTACGCTATGCTTTTGGCATCATACTGGTGCAAGTGGGGTGGCTGTTCTTTCATTTTTCACCGCTGCATTTCACAGTTTATCTTTTCATTTTGCTCGCAATTGCTGAACTGTCTATCCCAGTTTTTGCAGAAGCTGCAAGCCGTACACCTTGGCATGCGCATCATATTGCAGAGCGATATTCACTGCTTACCATTATCGTTTTAGGCGAATCTATTGTCGGATGCTCGATTGCCATAACCGATGCATTAACAAATCAGCGTTTTAGTACTGAACTGATTTTTCTGATGGTGGGCGGTCTGATGATGATGTTCACCATGTGATGGTCTTATTTTGATACCAGTATTGCAGAGCGTTTAAATAGCCGAAAAATGGCATTTACTTGGGGTTATGGACATTTCTTTGTCTTTATTAGTATCGCGGCGATTGGTGCAGGTTTAGCTGCCGCAGTTGATGTGGTTTCGCATGAGGCGCTGATTAGTTCTGAGAAAGAAAGCTACTTTGTGGCGATCAGCCTCGTGATTTATACGACAAGTTTATATTTACTTCATGAATTGCATCATCAAAGTGGTTTTAGAAAACTTTTATATCCTTTAACCGTGGTGATTGTTTTATGTATTCCGTTGTTTATTACTCCTGCGGGTTATGCAATATTTGCGATGGCAGTGGTATATGCATTGAGATTGATGTTTACAAAATGCTATTTGGCAAGATAAGTTAATGATATGATATTCATCAATAATTCGTTATATTGCTGATGAAAATAACGTCCAAGAATCATCAAATAAAGATAAAACATAGAGGATTATATGAAAGGGCAAATACTCGATTTTTCTGTTCAAAATAATACAGGCATCATCAGCGGAGATGATCAGAATCGTTATCAATTTTCTGGAAGCGATTGGAAAGGACAAACTGTTCCTGCTCGTGGACAATTTGTTGATTTTGAGACAAGTGGAATGGGTTACGCAACCGATATTTACTTAGTCGCTGTGCCGAATGCTTTAGGCACGCAATACGGTCAAAAGAGTCGTATTGTTGCTGCACTCTTAGCATTCTTCCTTGGTGGATTTGGTATACATAAATTCTATTTGGGTCGTATTGGATGGGGGATTGTGTATCTGCTATTCTGTTGGACCTTTATTCCATCCATTGTTGCTTTTATTGAATTTATTATTTATCTATGCACTTCAGATGAAGATTTTGCGCGTAAATATGGCTAAAGTTTTTTGTTAAAAGATAAGGCGCATTGTGCGCCTTATTTTATTGTTGCAGATCTCTAGCGGGTTGACCCCATTGGTTGTTCTCGGCTTTGGTGTCTGTAGCCCACCATATAATCAGTGGAATGATTCCAATGATTGTGAGCATTAAAAGTTGCCACCAACCTGAACGTCCTGTGTCATGTAGTCGACGTGCGCCAACAGCTAAGCTAGGAATGAGTAAAACGATATTGGTAATATTTTCTAGCCAAGGTTCACTGCCAATAACGAAATCGCAAACAGAGGCAAGTATAATGACCAATATACAAAATAGCCAAAAGAACCAGAACTCTTTACGTCGAGCACGTCCTTCAAATTCAGCAAACTTTTTCAGTGGTTTGAATGACCACGCGAAAAAGTCATAGTTTTCCTCTTCTTCACTGTAGTTTGTTCGCGTATTCGTGGAAAAACTTTGTTGGCGTAATGCAATATAGACTTGAATTGCTTGCCCACTTTCATCCAAAGCAAAATCAACCTGTTCTCCACGTGTAGGTGGTCTTTGACCTCGCCATTCATGACCAGCAAATTGATAGTGTTTTCCATCTTCAGCACTAATCACCCCAGTATTAGTTTGAATCGAAAAATCTAGTATTTGTCCTTTCATATTTTTCCTGAGTTAATGTGCTGTAGATAGGGTGGCTACATAAATAGTAGCCACGATTTTTTATTTATTTGGCAGGTTGTCCCCATTGGTTTACTTCAGGTTTGGTTTCTGTTGCAAGCCAAATTAGAACCAGAATTGGTCCAACGAGCGGAATCATTTGTATTAACCAATACCAACCAGATTTATTAATATCATGTAAACGACGTACTGCAACAGAAAGGGACGGAATAACCATTGCTAAGATGAAAATACCTGTGAATATTCCTCTGGTTCTAAGCACTGAATCGACAATCAGAGTAATAATCATAGGACTTACGCATTGACGGATTCAAAAAAGTATTAAAATACTTTATAAAGTATCTGTGATCAGACGAATTAAAAATGCTTCTACAGCAACTTGTACTCTACCCATTTATATGGGCTTTCTCATGA
>NZ_VPDB01000041.1:0-29867 GCF_013417925.1 Acinetobacter sp. YH12218 | reverse complement strand
GATTCATATTAAGCTTTACGAGGGCGTTGTATCGTCTGACGAGACGTGTATCAAGATGGGAGATATTAAATTGAAGAGCATGCTCTTCAATTTAACCCAAAACTTGGGATTTGTGTAGATACCTATGCCTTAAAAGGAGAGGGAAATTTCTTTATGAAATAAATATTGATCACAAATTAACTGATGCATGAAACATTTTCTTTAAAACAGCTGCTTTAAATCAATCGTGATTTAAAATTAAGCTGCGTCTGCATTTTCAATACTAAAATTAGCCGCCCACTCATTCAGAATATCTTTATATGGCTGTATAAAGTTCTCTTCCGTCCATTTGCCCTGTTTAACTGCTAACTGACCACGTTCAACACGGTCATACACAATACGGGTTAATGAGTAATCGCCAAAGCTTAAGCTTGGTTGATACACTAAGCCTGCTGTCGCATTGGTATTGTAAATTTCAGGACGGTAGATTTTTTGGAAGCTTTCCATGGTGCTGATCGCGCTGATCAGTTCGAAATCTGTATAGTCGCTGAGCAAGTTATTTGCTGAATAGAATGCCAATGGCGCAGTCGCATTTTCAGGTTTGAAGTAACGAACACTTAAGCCCATTTTTGCGAAATAATCATCGGTACGTGAATAGTCATCATTGGTGTATTCCACACCTAAGATCGGATGTACATTTGCAGTACGGTAATAGGTTTTTGTAGTTGAAACACTTAAGCAAATAACAGGCTGTTTTTTGAATTCAGCTTTGAATACATCTGAATTGATCAAGTGTTGATATAGCTTGCCATGTAAATCACCAAAATCTTCAGGCTTTTCATTGAACTTACAACCTAGTGCAGGCAATACCACGCTGAAGTCATAGTCACGCACATACGATGAAAAACTGTTTCCGATCATGCCTTCAATGCGTTCATTGGTTTTATGGTCAATAATGGTGCTTTTTAATGTTTCAATAAACGGGAAAGTTTGCCCATTGCCTTCAACATCGAGCTCTGCAGAAATGATGTCAATTTCAAGTGAATAACGATCCGCATTTGGGTTATCACAGCTGGCCAAAGTATTGAAGCGGTTATTGATCATTGCCAAGGTACGGCGCAAATTTTCTTCACGGTGCTCACCGCGTGCCAAGTTAGCAAAGTTTGTTGTTAGACGCGTATTGTCTGCTGGCTCATAGTTTTCATCAAAGCGGATACGTTTGATTGAACATGCAAATTTATTACTCATGGAGATTCACAACCCTAAAATTAAAATAATCAAAATTTCTGTATGGAGTAATTTATACGTGAATCTCAAGATGAATAAAAATGATTTAACCTCAACCCAAAATGAGTAAAATTCATGTTTGTATATTTTATAAGATGAATCTATTTCAATTTAGCTCAATGTGCGCACTTTAAAACTGATCAACCTGTGGAATAAATTTAAATTAATCTTTGGATAAACAACAATTTATAATTTTATTAAATGCATATTCACATCAGCATTCTGTTAATTTTTTTGATGTAAAATGAAGCTGATTGATAAGAATATCCACTTTTAGAATATGGTTATTTATTATTCCAAGTGAATTAAACTCAGCTTAAACTGAGAAAAGATCAAATGATTAACTGATTTTGTGATTTCTTATATGTAGATACAAGTATCTAAATTTATCATTTAGATACTTGCCCTATTTTTGTAAACTGCTCTGTCAACACTTTAAAAAATAAAAGATTTATGCACAACAATTCCTGTCATTGCCCCATCACCTACGGATAAAGCAACTGAACCGCCTGAACGGGTCACATCACCGCAAGCATAAATTCCTTTAACATTTGTTTCCTTGGCTGGCGACGTTTTAATGGCCTCGCCATATTCATTGCAGTCTATTTCTAAACCTAAATGCTGAATCCAGTTCGACTGCAAACGAGTGACTGTAGAAACAAATAAGCCATCTAATTGAATTCGTTCACCATCTGTAAGTACAACATCACAATGACCCTCAATATGGTCAATTTTACGTGTTTCAATCTGAATTTGACGTTTTGAAAGTTTCGCTAATAGCTCATCATCCAATTGATCTGCACTGATTGCATCATTTAAAAACAGCGTTGTATTGCCCCAATCCGGCAGCATCAATGCCATATGCAACGAATGCATACCCGATACCAGCATGCCGATTTCACCTAAATTCAGTTCATAGCCATCACAATATGGGCAGTGATAAATAGATTTACCCCAACGTTCGCTCAAACCCTCAACTTGAGGCAATTCGTCACGTACGCCAGTGGCAATAATCATTTTTTCAGCTTGAATGTGCTGATCACCTGCAACAATTAAATATTTTCCATCAACCGCTTTTACATCTGTAACAGTTTCAGCAAGCCATGAAATCGTTGAATACTTTTCTAATTGTGCTTTAGCGTCTTCTGCAATAGCACTTGGGGAACGACCATCTTGGGTTAAAAAATTATGTGAATGTTCGGCAAAACGATTACGGCGTTGCCCTGCATCAATAATTAAAATACGGCGACGTGCACGTGCTAAAGGTAAAGCCGCAGAAAGCCCTGCATAACTACCGCCAATAATCACAACTTCATAATTCATGTTCATAACGCCCTATATGTAACTTTTAAAGTTACTATATCATTTAATATGCGTATAAGAAACTTTTAATGTTACAATCTATAAATTCCCCAAATAATCTATTTCCTCATGCGTAAAGACAGTAAACTTTCACGAATGCTACATGTCCTGTTGCATATGGCACGTGAAAATAAGCCTTTCACTTCAGATCAGATTGCCGAAATGCTGGAAACAAACCCTGTTGTGGTGCGTAGAACCATGTCTGGCTTAAAAAAACATGGATTTGTTGATTCTGAGAAAGGCCCTGGTGGCGGTTGGAGTTTGATTAAACCTCTGCATGACATTTCGCTGTATGACATTTACCTTGCTGTCGGTGAACCTTCAATTTTTGCGATAGGCAATGAACATTCAGCACCAGATTGCTTGGTAGAACTGGTGGTCAATCGGGCGCTTGATCATGCCTTTTTTGAAGCGCAAGAAGTGCTGATTAAAAACCTGAAAGCAACTCAATTAGACCAATTGGCACATGATTTTCAAATTGAATGGAATCAGCAAATGAACGTGAAATAAAATAAATAGATCTACAAATTTGTTTCAATTTTAAGTCACTGTACTGAATCTGACTCAGCTCCACCTTAGAAAAAATCAGCATATTCGGGCTTTGAAATGTCCATGAATCGCTAAAATATAAGGTTTAGATTTAAACCTTACGATTATGATGTCTAACAAACTTGAACGTCAGAAACTGACGCTCCCAACAGGTCATGACAAGCTTTTATTACACTCTTGCTGTGCGCCCTGTTCTGGCGAAGTCATGGAAACTTTAATTGAATCAGGTATTGATTTTTCGATCTTTTTCTACAATCCCAATATTCATCCAGTCAAAGAATATGAAATCCGTAAAGAGGAAAATATCCGCTTTGCAAAAAAACACAACATTCCGTTTATAGACTGTGACTACGACACAGACAACTGGTTTGAACGCGCCAAAGGCATGGAAAATGAACCTGAGAAAGGCCTCCGCTGTACCATGTGTTTTGATATGCGCTTTGAACGTACTGCATTATATGCAGCAGAACATGGCTTTAGCCTAATCAGCAGTTCATTGGGTATTTCACGCTGGAAAAATATGCAGCAGATTAATGACTGCGGGCATCGTTCAGCTTCACATTATGACGGAATAACCTATTGGGACTATAACTGGCGTAAAAATGGCGGTGCTGTACGTATGCTGGAAATCAGTAAAAAAGAAGAATTTTATCAGCAGGAATACTGCGGCTGTGTGTATTCACTGCGCGATACCAACCGCTGGCGTATGAGCCAAGGTCGTGACCGAATCAAATTGGGGGTGAAGTTTTATTCTAATGCGATGGATGAAGAAGATTAAGTGCTGCACTTCGTCATTTTTCATGGATATTAATTTGATGTTGTTAAGCCCTGAAGTATTTACATCATTCAGGGCTTTTTTTAGCTATATTTAAACTTATTTCAGTTCTTCAACCAAAGCTGGATAGATTGATCCATCCACATCCATTTCAGTTTTATAAATGCCATTAGCAACATTAAATTTATTTACGTGGTAACTAGAGCCATAAATTGAGTCAAAACCTGTTCCTTTTTTAAAGACTTGTTTATTGGCAGCTAAATCCAGTAAATGTGTCCCTCCAATAAACTGTTCATATTGTGCAGGATCAACGCCAACACGGGTCGACATGATTTTCACTGCATCGGCATGCGTTGCAGGGTCGTTGATGTATTTAACCGTTTTATCCCAAACTTGAATGATTTTTTTCCATTCTTCTTTGTTGGCAGATAAATGCGTCATGTTGACGGTTAATGTGTCGTAAATCAGACCGGGTTTATCTTTCGATGTATAAATGATTTTAGAACCTGCTACCGCTTTCAAAGCTTGATTTGCGACCGGTTGCCACACGGCAATCGCTGCAATATCAGGACTTGCAAATACTTGTGGCAGCTCATTGGTCATGGTGTTGACCAACTTCACTTCAGAAGCTTGAATTTTTGCATCATCCAAAGCCGTCGCTAAAAGCAAATGATCAACCAAGCCTTTTTCTGTCGCGACACTTTTTCCTTTTAAATCAGTTAGACTATTAATGCCATCTTTAGCAATGATGACATCATTACCCGCAGAATAGTCCGTCGCCATAATCATGACGCCTTTCGTGCCGCCAGAACCCGTGACTAAGTTGTCACCATTGGTGACTAGAACAGCATCCAACTGATTTGCCGCAAATGCAGATAGTGAAGCTGAATAATCAAACCATTTAAAGTCTACATTGACGCCGGCTTCTTTCAACCAGCCTTGTTCGATAGCAACTTGCCATGCGACAAAACCAGGCCAATCACTATACCCGATCGTAATGGCTTTTGTATTGACTGCGCTTTCTGCCTGAGCATTTGGTTCTGGAGTTTTTGCTGTATTGTCACAACCAACTAGTAAGATAGCAGTCACAACGGATGCAGATAAGCAGGCTTTTTTGATCATAGTGCGATTTCCCCGATGGCATTACAGTTAAATTTGGTATTGGTGTTCAAAAACGATGGTGTATTCGGATTACTGACAGATTGAGCATTACGCTTTGCACGATTTAGTCTATGGTTGGCTGCATTAGCATGTGCTTGCTTTTGGTTTGTAATTTGATCTTTAAACTGACCTTGTGATCGATATAATTGGCCCATTTTAAACTCCTAAATCCTTTGCATTTTGCGGAATTGGCGGCATTACAGCGTCCATCAACTCCAAATGTCCTTTAATCACACCTTTAAGTGCTGAAAAATGCTGACTGATAACTTTGAGCTCTGAACTGACACCTTGCAGAATCATGACTTCTAAAATTTTGTGGTCATCGAGTTGAATATGCAGCGAACTCACCACTTGTTCTAAAAACTGCTGCTGTAAATCTAAAAGCTGAATACGTAGCGCCGTACTACTTGCGTCATACAGTAAGGTAAATGTGCCGACCATTACTTCGTTACGCTGCTCCTGATCGGCAATCAGATGCTTATTGATCATGTCGACAATGGCCTGAGAACGGCTTTCATAATGCTGATCGACAATTTTTTGATCCAAAGCATCGACTGTTTTTTCAGGCACTGTAATACTGATACGCGCCAGCTTTTGTTTAGGCACTGTTTTTCCTTATTTTTTTGGATGAATATAGAAACCCGCGCGGGCGCTTAGTAACTCAATAAAAAACTGCTTTAATTGATGCAGAAATGTTGCGGATTGATAGCGTTTCATATGCATCTCCTGTTTGAGTAATACAAAATATTTATTTCGTAATATCGATAGAAATGCAGAAACTGTGCCAAGTGAGGAATATGAAAAATGATCGATTATTTTCTTCTTTTAACTTTCTTATAGATTTTATTGTTCATCATTTGTGCAACAAGTGCACTCATAGCGACTCATTTGCACTATTGCTGCGATGTATTATTTGATGAAAGACTATTTCTAAAGGTCGTTGTTCTTAAGCAAGAGCATTGACCGACATGCAACAAACTCGAAGTTCAATTTATTTCATCAACATTGAACATCATTTATACTGATTGATCATTCTATTCATCACTCAACGCCTATGAAGTATTTCAGCTGCGCGGTATGTTCTAACCAAATCTTTTTTGCCAATTCACACTGTGTCAATTGTCAGACTGCGCTGGGTTATATTGCCTCTGAAAAGCAAATGGGCTGTTTTGAAAAGCACAGCACTACGCTGTGGCTTGCGTTAAATCCTGAAATAAAGGGAAAACGCTTTAAACCTTGTCATAATTATCAGCATCATCAGATATGTAACTGGATGGTGCCTGCTGACAGTGAGGAAATTTATTGTGAGTCTTGCCTGCTCACGCACACCATTCCCAACTTAGATAACCCAGACCATATTGTGTACTGGGCACGATTGGAACATGCTAAACGGCGTTTTTTGTATTTAATGCAGCAGCTCAATACCATGCCGCGTCCTAAACGCAGCCAAGATGACCGTTTTGGACTTCGTTTTGATTTTCTGATGCCAACAGAAAATACACCTGTTATGACCGGTCATGCCAATGGCATTATTACCTTAAATGCCAGTGAAGCAGATGTGATTTACCGCGAAACAACGCGTATAAAAATGGGTGAAAACTACCGTACACTTCTAGGTCATTTTAGACATGAAAGTGGTCATTATTATTTTGATTTGATTAAACATTTACACCCAGAGCTGATTGATGAATTTCGGGAACTGTTTGGTGATGAACGACAGGATTATAGTGAAGCTTTGAAACGACATTATAATGACGGTGCGCCGCAAAATTGGGCGGATTACTATGTTAGTTCCTATGCCAGTACGCATCCTTGGGAAGATTGGGCGGAAACATGGGCGCATTATTTGCACATGATGGACACTCTTGAAACCGCCTACTATGCAGGATTAGTGGTCAAAACCAATAAGTCAGATTTGAATAATTTAGAACTGAAAGAAAACCCGATTGGCGCTCAGGATTTTGACCTATTGCTGCAACACTGGATGACCTTGACCTTTAATTTAAATGCACTGAACCGCAGCATGGGCTTAGATGATGCTTATCCATTTACGTTGTCGAATCCGGTATCGGATAAACTTAGATTCATTCATCATAAATTGCTCAATATGACCTTAAAAAACCAGCAGCACAATTAGATTAAATTTAATACGTGATATTGTTTGAACCTCAGATCAACTTTTCTGTATTACAGCATTCGTACATTAGCTTATAGAAAGGATGTATACGTAGTAATTTTCTTGGATTGAGCGCTGTAACACCTGCCCTATTTTTACTATTTTATAAAGGTTAAAATAACAAAAAATAGATGCCTGTGACCTTTCCAATGATGCCTTTCACGCATTTACCCGCTCGTTTTATGTGTATCATCAGCCTGAGTTTGCTCAGTGGATGCCAATTGGTCAAATTACAAGAAAATCAACTCAGTGCGTCACTAAATAATAAAACAGATAGCATATTAACCCATCAGAAGCTCAGTACATTTAGCCATCAAATCCTGTTAATGGTGAATGAAAGCGACCAATCTTGTTTAAATGCGCTTGAAAGCAGTATTCACAAAATGCGTAATAATGAAACTTTAGATATTGCTCAAGTCTATGCAGCAGCAAGTGAGCTGTACATGGCACGTGCTTTAAGCGCCGATCAAAATCCACAATGCAAAAAAAGCTTAAAACAACACAGCGGAAAATTAGCTTCAAGCAAAATAAAAATGTGTATGGATCAACAGCTTGCAGACTTTGATTTCAGTCTGCGCTACAGCTATGTCTATCTATTTAAATCCGCTCAAGCCCCTGAAGAACGCTTATTTGATTTGCGTCAGGGACAAGTCCGCACCTTTTATAATGTGGCTTTATCACGTTTAATCACCTCATCATTTACCCGTTTTGACTATCAGCAAATGCCTGAAAGTTTAATGCTGGGTTCATCGCTTTATCATTTTAACTATGAGCATTATCCTGAAATCAAAAATGCGGACATTGATAAATTACTGTCGAGCTATAATTTTAATTTTTCAGGCTTAAAAACCATTAACCGTCAGGAAGGCATTGGTTCTGAATTTGTCTTAGTCAAAAAAGCCACGGATCTGTCTGCTGCGCAGCCTTTTGTATTAGATCCTGAACAATATTATTCAAATAAACCCAACCCCAATATCCATACGGCACGGTATTTATCTGTCAGTGCGATCGCCGAACCTGCCAAGACCAATAGCAGCATTAGTGAAATTTTGTCGCCGCAATCACACTTTAAGGTTGAATTATTTAATCCCTATCAATTTAAAAAGGCAAAAATTGAATCCCAGTCCTACACACTAACGGCCAATTATTCTGTGCCTTATGGACTTTGGTTAGCCGAAAATAAATTAGGACGATCTGGCTATTGGACACTTCTGAATAAGGAAGAACATTTGCGCATGCCACATGTGTTTATGTTAGAGCCATATCAACCCAATAAAAAAATTATTGTTATGGTTCACGGTTTAGCCAGCAGTCCTGAAACTTGGATCGGCCTGACCAATAATATTATGGGTGATCAAAAACTACGTGATCATTACCAAGTTTGGCAAGTGTTTTACTCAACCAATATGCCAATATTTGAGAGTCGCTTTCAAATCAATGCTTTACTCAAACAGGCATTTGCAACTGTTCAGCCCAATACACCATCGGCTCAGGATGCTGTCATTATCGGGCATAGTATGGGCGGCATCATCAGTCGTTTATTGATTAGCGATGCAGATATTTCCGCTCAAGCTATTCCACTCATGAACTATGAACAAAATACACAGTTACAACGTCATCCAATTATCCGCGATCGTTTTGTCTTTAAAGCATTGAAGCCAGTTAGTCGTGCAATTTTCATTGCCGCACCGCATCATGGTACTGACTATGCAGACCGCTGGTTTACCAATTTGGCGAAAAAAATCGTGGTATTGCCTTTAAGTTTTTTAAATGATGTCAATGTTGAAATCCCGAATGCAAAAAATTCAACTATGGGCCTGATTAAGTCTGGGCCGGCAGATTTAAGTCAACAATCACGTTTTATGCTGTTGACCGCAGACATCATGCCAAATAAAGATATTCCTTATCATTCTATTATGGGGAATCAGATGCAAAGCACTGAGCCGAGCAAAATGTCGGATGGCATTGTTCCCTATACAAGTTCTCATTTAGATGGTGCGGTGTCTGAAAAGATTTTCAATGGTGGACATTCCATCCATGAGTCTGCAGATGCCATTTTAGAATTGCGACGCATTTTGAGAGAGCATTTGGACAATGAAGCGTTGAATCAATAACGATAAAATTGCTTTATGTATTTATAAATTATCTTTTAAAAGCAGTGTTTTATTGCTAAATTAGCTCTATATTTTGGGGGCTTTATGACAGAAAAATTATACTATTGGGCTGAAAATTTAGAAAATTACACATCAAATAATGATAGTGAAACTGGTTATGATGAAGTTATAGAAATCAAACGACTTAATTTCTTTATTGGTAAAAATAACGCAGGTAAAAGTAGGTTTTTACGTGAATTATTTAAAACATCTCAAGGTCAGCAACTTTATAACTCACTACAATTCAGAAAATTAATAACTTTTAAAAATAGGTTAATCGTTAGCAAAAAATATAACAAACATGATGATTACAATCATTTTTTAACAACGATTGAACAAATTAAACCGTCCAGTATCGGTTCTGTAATCACATTATTCTCAAATTCGCTTACCCACTTATCAAGATTCAATCAACTATCAGGAATTTATTCAAATAATAATATTCAGCAAGCTCAAACATATTTTAATCAAGAACTTCAGCAAAACCTAAATCCTATTTTTACAAATACTAAATTTTATATCCCTATCTTACGTGGCATGCGCCCTGTAACCGATTTAGACGAAAAATATCCTTATATAGAGCGTGCACAAAAAGACTATTTCAAGAATCAGAATAAATTTAATCATGAAAATATAATTACAGGAGAACGCTTATATTACGAGCTTAAAGCTCACTTATTAGGAGAACCTGAACACCGAGAACTTATTAAAAAATATGAAGAAAAATTAAGTCAGTATTTTTTTGATAATGAACCTGTCACTTTAATTCCAAAATTCGGAAAAGATGAACAAGGAAATGAGATTGATGTCGTTCATATTAAAATTGGCTCAGATGCTCAAAGACCTATTTATGAGTTAGGTGATGGCTTACAACAAGCGATAATCTTAACTTATGAAGCTTATATAAAAAGTAAAGACAAAGCAGGCAATCCAAAAACACATGCCTTTTTTATAGAAGAACCGGAATTACATATGCACGCGGGTATGGTTCGTCAACTGATGAACTTCTACTTAAATGAGACTCCACATTATTATTTCTTTACGACACATTCCAATCATTTACTTGATATGGCAGATGAATCAGATCAAGTGATGATTCAAAAATTTGTTAAACAACCCAAAGCTGGTTCATCTAACAATTTTGATTTTAAAATTTATCGCTGCGACCGGGATCGTGACTTACTTGCTTCATTAGGTGTGCGTCCGTCTTCTGTCTATTTGGCAAACTGTACGATTTGGGTGGAAGGCATTACAGATCGGCTGTATATCACTAAATATATGGAAAAATATTTAGCTGAACTAGAGTCAGCTGATATGGAGCTTTATAAAAAATACCGTAGATTTATGCCGAACTATCACTATACGTTTGTGGAATATGCAGGCAGCAATTTATCTCATTGGTCTTTTGATGATGATTATCCTAAAACACGGGAAGAAAGAATCGAATTTTTAAAGCAAGACCGTGGTCAAAGTGCAACTGCTGTTGCAAGTGACATGCTATTAATTGCTGATGGCGACATACAAAAAAATTCTGAAAAAATAAAGTTCTTAAGAAAGGAATTAAATAAAGAAAATTTAATTATTTTGGATTGTAAAGAAACAGAAAATACTTTACCTAAAGATTCTATTCTTCGTGTAGCTCAGAAAAAGTTCAGTAATATGAAAAGGAAGACCTCTCAAGGATTTAATATCGAAAAGCTAGAGGGAATTAATTCATTAGATTATTTTGATCATAAAGATTATGGCATAGGAAAATTATTGGATGATCAAATACGAAATCCAAGAACTTCTGCTGAAAAAACTGCTTTTGCCGATGGTACAGGTGTAGGAACCATTAAATATAAACTAGATTTTTGTCGTGAAATCATCAAATATTTTGATGAAAATCCTGATTGGGAAATGACACCAAAAGCAAAGGATCTATGCATCCGAATTTTCAAACATATTGAAAAGTGTAATTCAAATTAGAAAAAGACCGCCTAAGCGGTCTTTTTTAATTAAACATTAAATCCAATATGTTTACCTGTAGGTAATTCGACATCAATACGAAGTTTCCCACCCATTGCTTCTACATATTTTTTCATGGTTGATATTTTTAAATCATTACCACGGTTTTCGATTGCAGAAAGCGAAGGCTGTTTAATCCCTAAAGTTTCTGCTAATTCTTTTTGAGACATTTCCAACTCTTCACGAATCATGTGAAGATGCTGTTCAAGCATCAGTTCTTCTGCCATTTGCTGAATACGAGCTTGGCTTTCAGCAGAGCGAGCTGCCAATAATTCTTGTAAACTTTTTGCCATGTTAGGAATCTCCTAAACTCTTTAAATGCAAAGTGTATTGCTCATCTGCAATTGCCAGCATTTCTGTATAAAAACGCTTTTTACCGCTTTTATCACCAATGCATAACACAATCGCTTGTCTTAACGGATCAAAAGCAAAGAAAGCTCGAATCGGTTTGCCACGGTGTTGCACACGAAGTTCTTTCATATTGGTATATTTAGAATCATATACAGTGTCCACCAAAGGTCGACCTAAGCTTGGTCCTTGTGATTGCAACACAACCAAAGCTGCCAAGACCTTTTCTTGTGTCGAATCGTCTTGCTGAGCAAGCCATTCATTAAATACATCTGTGGCCAATACTGTCCACATAGCACAACCAAAATATAGACTATAAGCTATATCATAATTTAATCGAGTAAACACTGCAAATAAAAAACCGTCCTTACGGACAGTCTTAAAATTCCCTCCTTTTTCAAAGGAGGGTCAGGGAGGATTATTTAAGCCACTGGCGCCAAGGTAAACAACACTTGTCCTGTTTTTACCGTTTGCCCTTTTTCAATGACAATCTCTTCCACCTTCATACGCTCAGGCGCAATAATTGGAATCTCAATCTTCATCGCTTCAATGACGGCTAACGTTGCCCCCTCTTCGACAATATCACCTGACTGACATTCAATTTTCCAAATTGAACCCGGCATATGCGACTCCACTGCACAGCCACCTTCAGGCACTTCAACACCTTCACTATCATCGACCGCATCTAAACTTTCAGAGACATATTCTGCAAGTCCTGCCTCATGCCAGCGACGACGTTCTTCATCAAAATTGGCTTGTTGGATGGATTTAAATGCTGAGATAGATTCGGCATTTTCAGTCAAGAATTCATTGTATTCTTTTAGGTTTAATACACCTTCTTCTACACGCAGTTTTAAGCGTCCTGCTTTAAAGTCCTCACGCATTTGCATGAGTTCAGTTTCAGACACTTCATAGAATTTAATTTGGTCGAAGAAGCGTAATAACCATGGCTTGCCTTGTTCAAAATCGGCATTTTTGCGGTAGCGTGACCACATTTGCGTGGTACGACCGACGAACTGATAGCCCCCCGGACCTTCCATGCCATAGACACACATATATGCACCACCAATACCGACAGCATTTTCAGGTGTCCAAGTTCGTGCAGGATTATATTTGGTGGTGACTAAACGCTGACGTGGATCAAGTGGTGTTGCGACAGGTGCACCCAAATACACATCGCCCAAACCCATGACCAAATAACTCGCGTCATAAACCACATCTTTGACCGCTTGTTTGTCTTTTAAACCATTAATACGACGGATAAACTCAATATTGTCAGGACACCATGGCGCATCTGGACGTACGGTTTGCATATAGCGTTCCGTTGCCAATTGCGTTTGCGAATCTTCCCAAGCGAGTGGTAAATACACGGTACGTGATGGGACTTGCATTTCAGTCACATCAGGCAGTTCAGCTTCAGCGACTTGTAATAAACGCAGTAAATCAATTTGATCAAGCTTGATCGAATCAAAATGGATTTGTAGCGAACGAATCCCCGGTGTGAGATCAATAATCCCTGTGATATTTTGCTTTTGAACCCATTGCATGAGTGCATGAATACGGAAACGTAGGTTTAAATCTAAAACCAACTCACCATATTCCACCAACATGTAGTTATTGCCCGCAGGACGATACACCACATCCGGCAAGCCATTCTGACCTTTTAAAGTATCAAGCACTGCATTTTTTAAGGTGGAAAGTTCAGGATAAAATGACTCATCAAATGCCACAGCCTGCTTATTAGATGCTTCTAATTGCACATGATATTTTTCATTTAAGAGCTTAGCTTGATGATAACTCACAGGTATAAATTTGACTTTGTCTCCTGCTTTCAATTGACCGAGTTTCCAAAGCTCAGAATTAATCACCACGGCAGGACAAACAAAGCCTCCTAAACTTGGACCATCTGGACCCAAGATAATCGGCATATCGCCTGTGAAATCAATCGCACCAATCGCGTATGCATTGTCATGAATATTCGATGGATGCAGACCCGCTTCACCACCATCCTCACGTGCCCATTCAGGTTTTGGACCAATCAAACGAATACCTGTACGGCTTGAGTTAAAGTGAATCTCAAAAGTATTGGCAAAGAAGGTATCAATGTCTTTTTTAGTAAAGAAGTCTGGTGCACCATGCGGGCCGTACATCACCGCAATTTCCCATTCATGACTAAACGTTGGCACTTGTTCAGGCGCAAGAGCTTTAATTTCATCGCTTGTGAATGCTGTAATTGGGAGCATATCGCCAATCAGTAAGTTACGCCCGGCATGACCACCAAACTGCCCCAAGGTAAAAGTCGCTTGTGAGCCGAGATATTCAGGCACATTCAGACCACCTTTGATGCCGATATAAGTACGGCAACCTGTCGCGATTTTGCCACATTTTAAAATCTGACCTTTACACACATTGACGGTTTGCCACATTGGCACAGACTGACCATCTAAAGTCGACGGCATATCGCCCCCGGCAAGCACGATTTGGCTGTCACAATGGAATTTTAAAGTCGGACCTTGTAGCGTACATTCTAAGCCTGCAGTGTTATAGGCATTACCAAGTAACTGGTTTGCGACATTCAGTGATAGTGGATCAATGGCACCTGATGGTGGCACACCGACATCCCAGTACCCCAAACGACCTGTCACATCTTGCACAGAAGTTTGAATGCCTGATTGCAACACTTCAATTTTTTGGGTTTTCCACTCAAATGTATTTAAGAAACGTGTGGTTTGCGTACCGGCTTTAAATACATCGCAGTCGATAATATTTTGTAGATATTCAAGATTGGTTTCGATGCCTGCAACCGATGTTTTGGCAAGTGTTTCGGTCATGGCTTGAATTGCTGAATCGCGGTCATCTGCCGTGACAATGATTTTGGCAATCATCGGGTCATAGAATGACGATACATTTGAACCCGTTTCCACCCACGTTTCATTACGCGCATTGGCATCAAATTCAACGTGCGTTAAAAGCCCTGCACTAGGTTGGAAGTTTTTGATTGGGTCTTCGGCATACAGACGCACTTGAATTGAATGACCTTTCGATTCAAGTTGTTCTGTTGGTGTAATCCAATCACCACTGCCTAAAGTCACCATCCATTCCACAAGATCGACACCAAACACTTGCTCTGTCACGCCATGTTCAACTTGCAGACGGGTATTCACTTCTAAGAAATAGAATTCCTGTGTGTCGGTATCCATCACAAACTCAACTGTACCTGCCGAACGGTAATTCACCGACTGCATCAACCCAATCGCAATCGATTGAATATAGGCACGTTGATCATCATTGATATGCGGTGCTGGGGTTTCCTCAATCACTTTTTGGTTTCGGCGCTGCACCGAACAATCACGCTCACCGAGTGCTAAAACTAAGCCATTGCCATCACCAAAAATCTGCACTTCGATATGACGGGCATTTTGTACGAATTTTTCGAGGTACAAGCCTGCATCTTTAAAGTTGGCTTGGGCAAGATATGAAACCGTAGAATAAGCATCTTTCAACTCTTCTTCATTCCACACCAAACGCATACCAATACCGCCACCGCCTGCGGTACTTTTCAGCATCACAGGATAACCAATACGTTTAGCTTCCGTTAAGGCTTCGGCTTCATCTGCCAAAAGCTGACTGCCCGGAAGAAGTGGTACATTGGCTTGAATTGCAAGTTCACGTGCAATATGTTTTAAGCCAAATGATTTCATTTGTGCCGAATTTGGCCCTAAAAATACAATGCCTTGCGCTTCACACAGATCACAAAATTCTGCATTTTCAGACAAGAAGCCATAGCCGGGATGAATCGCTTCTGCACCTGTTTGCTTTGCAACTTCTAAAATTTTATCGACATTTAAATAGCTTTGGCTGGCAGGACTATCACCAATAAATACCGCTTCATCAGCTAAGGTCACATGCAAAGAATCACGATCTGCTTCTGAATACACTGCAACGGACTGAATGCCTAATTTTTTCAGTGTACGGATCACACGGCAAGCGATTGCACCACGGTTGGCAATGAGGACTTTATTGAACATGGTATTACTCCTCGCCTTCACGAATGATCAATTGAATTTTTGTTGGGTTATAGGCATTACATGGGTTATTCAGTTGTGGGCAGTTTGAGATCAATACGACCAAATCCATTTCGGCTTTAATCTCTACATATTTTCCCGGTGCAGAAATACCGTCATCAAATTTTAAATGTCCCTCAGCGGTCACAGGCACATTCATAAAGAAGTTAATATTTGGGCCGATATGGCGCACGTTTAAGCCATGTTTTTTTGCAATCGGATGTTGTGACAACGCAATCATGAAATTATTACGGCAACTGTGCATTGGAAATTTGTCATGTGCATAGCGAACAGTGTTGCTCTCACATGAACATGCACCGCCTAAGGTGTCATGACGGCCACAATTATCGTCATGGATGGTGGCAATTTTATGGCCAAAGTTGGTGTATAGAGCTGTGCCTTTTTCTAAATAGATTTGTTGATTAATAGCCAATGTATCGGTTGCGCTATAACGCTCTTCACGGTTTAGGCTTGAAATAAATAAGGTATCGACAGCTTGATTACCTTCGAGGTCAACGATACGAAAATATTGCCCTTTTTTGACTTCGCACATCCATGCTTCACCAGCAGGACATACTTCGCTTAACACTGATTTTTCAAAATTTTGTGTTGGGTTTACTAATGCAGTCATGATCATCCCCCTCAAGCCGTTAAAGCGTAATAGCGTTTATTATTTTGAAAAGCACGTTGATTTTGCGGGCATGAATCACGACATACATCGGTATCAAGTAAAGGAAGTGCTTTGTATAAATACAATTGAACATCGGCAGGTGCATATTCCGTGCTGTTATCTAATCCATGTGGTGCACTAGATAAAAAGACCAAACAATCCATTTCAAAGCGCAGTTCAATGACTTGATTTGTATTGTCCGATGCAACATAACTTAAGTTGCCATTGTCATCAGGTTGAACTTTAGAGAATAAATTTAAGGTACTGCTGAGGTCAGTTGCAGATAAGCCAAACTTGGTCATTTCAAGCAATAAGCTATCTTTGCCATTACGGTACATATCATTACGGGCATCTTGGAAAGTTTTTGAACCAAATTGTTGTTCGATTTGTTGTGCGGTACTTGGTGCACAAAAAGCATCATTCCAAGCATGATCATCTTTCACAATCGAGATCATGGCACGGCCTAAATCCGATGCCAAAATATGACCCGTACTTAAATATGCCGTGTGCTGCCCTTTAAGACTATCTGGCATGTTGTAGCGTTCAAGCTTATCTTCACTATTTACACAGTACAGTGCCACATTGGCATTTTGCCCTAGCGATTTAAGCTGTAATACTGCCCCACGCTGAATACGCGCTGACCAGTGGTGTCCACCCGGTAAAAGTTCAGTCCATAGTGCTTTATCGTCATGATAATGTATTGTGCTCATTGCAGCCTCTGCCTAATTCTTAACTGTTTACCTCCCGGGCTTTTATCCCTCCGTGCAGCTTTGCTTTGAATTAAAACGAAGCCGTGAACTCTCGGTCGCGGTCATACATGAAGATGTATCGGAACCCTAGATCACTTTATGATGTATGTAGAAATGCAAAGGCTGTGCCAATTTAGTATTACCAATTTATATAAACGTAATACTGCTATTTATTAGACTTTTTTATAGTATTGAGCTATAGCATGACCAAATCGGGTGCAGCCCATGCACAAAATTGCTGCAAAAATTGCAAAAAAAAAAGCCCAAAATCATTTTTGGGCTTTATGTAATGCATAAAAATTATTTTACCAATATCTCATGGAACATATGACGTAGCCATTGATGGCTGGTTTTATGATGGCAAGACATATGCCAATATTGCTTCACGCCATAGGTTGGAAATGCAATCGGTGCGTCAAATATTTTTAAGTTGCCGCGCGAAAGCAATACTTCACTCAAGTAATACGGCACAGTAGCAATCGCATCAGTGTCTTGCACGACTAAGCCTACACCTAAATAACTAGGTAAACGCATCAAAATATCACGTTTTAAATCAAGGTTAAGCAGCTCATTTTCAATATGGTAGTGCCCCATCCCTGCATCAATATCAATGTGCGACTCTGATAAATATTGCTCAGTTGTAATGGTGTCACCCTTTAATCGTGGATGATCCTTAGCTGCAATCACCACATAATATTGCTCAAACAGTTTTTGCTGATAAAAGCCGCTTTCCAAATGCGGTAAAAAACCCAATGCTAAATCAATTTCACCATTCGCCATTTGATAACTGGTTTCAGTGGTAATCGGTCGTACATTTAGACGTATTTGTGGCGCGTGTTTTTTTAGATATTGGCTGATTTTAGGCAATAAAACCAAATGAGAAACATCGGTCATGGCTAGAGTAAATTGTTGATCTGAAATGGCTTGATCAAAATTAATCGTAAAATTATTAATGGCTTCGACTTTACTCAAGGATTCGCTGACTAAAGGAAATAATTGACGCGATAACTCCGTAGGCACCATTTCATTGCCGATACGTAAAAATAAGGGGTCGTTATAATGCTGTCGTATTTTATTTAAAATATTACTGACTGTAGGCTGGCTCATTTGCAAGTGTTCAGCAGCTTGCGATACATTTTTGTACTTATAAACATGAAAAAAAATGCTAAGAAGTTTACAGTCCAATTCAAACACGAAAAATTTAGTCCCTAATTAAATATTGCAAGTTATGCTGTGCATCATCTGCTGAATTATACAAAAAGCCAATAACGAAATATTACTTTTATTGCAGATGAAACGCCAGTTTAGCCTGCTCAGTTGCATTTGGCTTTTCAACACTCCAATCAGTCCGCATAATAGACCCAGCACGAATTTGGATATCAACATGCTTCAAGGAAAAAAACTGGTTTGTTTTGATTTAGATGGCACACTTATCGACTCTGTTGGCGTGTGGAATCAGGTCGACGCAGATTTGATTCAACAGTTAACTGGACAAACCATCCAACTGGGTTTAATTCAACGTGAACGTGACATTCAGCTGCAATTATTTAAAAACACACCAGACCCTTACTTAATGTATTGTAACTATCTAAAAGATACTTATAAGATTGAACAACACACAGCAGATCAAATCAAACAGCAACGATATGCCATTTCACAGCATTTTTTAGAACATATCATCTTGCTTAAACCACATGCAGCGTTATTTGTTCAACAGCTCATTCAGCAAGGCATTCAGGTGGCAATTACCACCACGACCAGCTTGCAAAATATTTATCGATATCAAAAAAATATTAACATCTATCCAATGCTGCATTTTGAAAATAGCTTTGATCTGATCCTGACCCGTGAAAGTGTCAAAAATATTAAGCCGCATCCTGAAGTCTATTTACAGGCGATTGAACATTTTGCAGTTCGACCTGAAGAATGTTTAATTTTTGAAGATTCACTCATTGGTGTAGAAGCTGCAAATGCAGCAGGCATTGAAGTGGTTGCCGTGTATGATGCATATTCAGAGCACGAAATTGAGCAAATCAAAAATAAAGCGGATTATTTTATCCATGATTTCTCTTCGGTTCTGAACTAAGTTAAAGTAAATAAACGTTCGCTTAAAAGTTAAAAAGCAGCCCAACTTAGAGGCTGCTTTTGATATTTTTGCATCTATAGATAATTGATCTATTTTACTTTTTTATAAATTGATCCAGACCCAACTAAATTTCCAGTTTTTTCGTCAATCGCAAATTCAACAGCACCTGTACCAGAGTTTACAGCCAGTAAACCAGATTCAGCGACAGATGCAGGTACAGGATTTTTCTTTTCAGATTTACCACTTTGTTTATCTTTTAAAGTATTGGTAATGAAATAGTTTTCACCATTTTTACTAATAATCAACGCATTTTCAAGTTGCGGATCTACTGCGGTATTTTGCCATGTTCCAGCATAATCAGGCGCTGGACTTTGTTTACATGCAGTGAGGAGAACTGCGAACAACATCGCAAAAAAAATTGAATCTTTTTCAAAATACTGACCTTCTTTGTCAATGAATTTTGCATTATAGAAAGCCTTGAACAGAACTTAAGACCGTTCGTGTTGTGCAAAAGTTTCAAACCAAGTGCTGCTGTTTTTCTTTTGTCATGTTTTGAAACATTTGTAGTCTTTCATAAAAAATAAGCCCACTTGATCATGGGCTTATTTAAAAATTTTCAATCTTTAGATTTATACGATTTGACGCATTGAACCAGTTTCTTCAAAAGTGGCATGCCAAGATAAAGCCTCTTTTAAAATATGCGGCGTTTGACCACCACGCTCACATGCGCGTTCAAAGTAGCTCAACAATGCTGCGCGATAATCTGGATGCGCACAGATTTCAATGACTTTACGTGCACGCTCACGTGGTGAAAGACCACGTAAATCTGCCAAGCCCTGCTCTGTAACCACGATATCAACGTCATGGTCAGTATGGTCGGTATGACTCACCATTGGGACTACAGATGAAATCGCACCGCCTTTTGCAATCGACTTGGTTACAAAAATGGCAATGTGCGCATGACGAGTAAAGTCTCCTGAACCACCGATACCGTTCATCATTTTCGTACCCGTCACATGGGTCGAATTTACGTTTCCGTAAATATCAAACTCAAGCGCCGTATTAATCGCGATAATGCCTAAACGTCGAATGATTTCAGGGTTATTAGATAGCTCTTGTGGACGTAACACAATTTTATCTTTGTACTGATCAAAATTGTTCATCACATGCTGTGCGCAAGGCTCAGACAATGTCATTGAACAGCCTGAGGCAAATTTCATTTTTCCAGAATCAATTAGCTGGAAAGTACAGTCTTGTAGTACTTCTGAATACATTTCCAAATCATGGAAATTAGAATGCTCAAAACCGGCAAATACAGCGTTGGCAATCGAACCCACACCTGACTGTAGCGGGCCTAAATTTTCAGGCAAACGCCCTGCTGCGACTTCACCTTCAAAGAAATCAATCAGATGCTGAGCAATCGCTAGGGTTTCAGCATCAGGTTCATCCATTTTAAACTGGGTATCTGGCAGATCATTCAACACAATAGCTGAAATCTTATCGGGGCTGACATTGATCCCAATCGTACCGATACGTTCACCGACCTGAGTCAGTGGAATTGGCCCACGGTTTGGTCGCACTTTCGGCACATAAATATCATGTACACCTTCTAGCACTGGGTTAATCGTATTATCAATTTCAATAATCACATGATCTGCCATTTCAATGAAATTGGCTGAGTTACCACATGAACCTGTCGGAATAACTTGACCATCTTCTGTAATTGCAGTCGCTGCAATAACGGCCACATTAATGCGCGGTAAATTATGATGACGAATATTGTCAGCCATTTCAGACAAGTGTTGGTCAATATACATGACCTCGCCAGCGTTAATGGCTTTACGTAAACCAGGATCTGCCTGATACGGATAACGACGTTCTATCGCATGTGCCGCATTGAGACGACCATCGATACTATTTCCTAAACTAGCACCCGTTGCCAAAGTGATACGAAGAGGATGTGAAACTGCATGATCTGCAAGCGCCAAAGGAACCGTCTTTGCCTCACCTGCACCACCAAAACCACTTAAACCAACCACTGAACCATCTTGAATTAACTCAATCGCTTTTTCAGCAGACATCACTTTGTCGCGAAGGGAGAGTAAGCGAATGCGATCTAAACCATTCATAATTAAATCTCAAAAAATAAATATCTCAAAATAAACATCTTTTTTCGCCATCCCAGCGAACTGAGATAGCGTTTGTTATTGCTTATCTAAAACGTACTTATCTAAAAGCTTACTTATATAAATTGAGGCAAATTAAATCAGTTCAACCGCAATTGCAGTTGCTTCACCGCCACCAATACATAGTGCTGCTACACCTCTTTTACCGCCAGTGCGTTTTAAGGCATGAATCAGCGTCACAATAATACGTGAACCTGATGAACCTAGTGGGTGACCAAGTGAGCAAGCACCACCATGAATGTTCACTTTTGCTTCATCTAAGTTAAATCCATCAATTGCCAGCATTGTAACCATGGCAAATGCTTCATTGACTTCCCACAGGTCAACTTCTTGTGCATCCCAACCGGCTTGTGCAAGTACTTTCTCAATAGCACCGACTGGAGCAATAGTGAACTCTGACGGATGCTGTGAATTTGTAGCATAAGCAACGACTTTTGCCAGTGGTGTTAAACCACGTGCTTGGGCCGTTTCTTCTGATGTAACCACCAAAGCAGATGCACCGTCAGAAATTGAGCTGGCATTGGCAGCTGTGATCGTGCCGTCTTTTTTGAATGCAGGACGCAGTGTAGGGATTTTTTCAGGCTTAGCACTTAAAGGCTGTTCATCTGTGTCAACAACGACGTCACCTTTACGGCTTTTAACGGTAACCGGCACGATTTCATTTTTAAAGAAACCACCTTGAATCGCTGCAACGGCTTTATTGAGTGAGTTGATGGCAAAAGCATCTTGTTGTTCACGTGTATAGCCTTTTTTATCTGCCATATCTTGTGCAAGGATGCCCATCGACAAACCTGTCTCAGCATCTTCTAAGCCTTCTTGGAACATGTGATCAGTGGTTTTACCATGACCCATACGATAGCCTGAACGCGCTTTTTCAAGTAAATATGGCGCATTTGACATCGACTCCATACCACCAGCAACCACAATATTGGCAGAACCAGCTTTAATCGCATCAGCTGCTTGCATCACCGCCTTCATGCCTGAACCACAGATTTTATTAATCGTGGTGGCACCCGTTGTATCTGGTAAGCCTGCTTGACGCATCGCTTGGCGTGCAGGACCTTGTTTAAGACCTGCTGGTAATACACAGCCAAAAATAACTTCGTCAATATCTGTAGGTTCTAAACCTGCACGTGCAACAACAGCCTGAATCGCTGCAGCACCTAAGTCTGGGGCTGTACAAGATGAAAGTGAACCCTGAAAACCACCCATCGCTGTACGTACGCCATCTACAATTACAATCATTTCTTATTTCATCCTGTTTTAAATCTTTTAACCCCAAGGAACCATGACTGGTTCCTCAGATTTTCCATCTTAATGTTTTTCACAGTGGTTTCGATGAAACTTTAAGATTGAGCGGTGAAGTATTCTTCAGATAGCTGCATGATAAGTTCAGAACCTGCTTTAATGCGTTGAGCACGGGCAGCAAGGTCAGGTAGAACTTTCTCAACATAGAAATCTGCGAGTACCAGTTTGTTTTGGAAGAAGCTCTCTGGTTTTGCAGCCGCAGCTTTGCTAATACGCGCAAACATATACACAAAGCTAAGTAAACCAACAGCGTGCAGGTAATCGACTGCCACCGAACTGCTAAAGTCTGGGGTGGTCTTAGATTGTTCTACAATGAATTGCGTTAATGCTTCAACTTCGTCAGAAACTTGCAATGCTGCAGATTTAACTTTTGAATCAGCCATGGTTGCAGCAAAGTCACGAATTTCAGCAATGTATTCGGCAATAAATGCACCATTACATTTCGTGGTTTTGCGTCCAATTAAATCAATCGCTTGTACGCCATTTGTGCCTTCGTAAATCTGTGAAATACGTAAGTCACGAATGCATTGCTCCATACCCCATTCACGGATATAGCCATGACCACCAAAGCACATTTGCGCTTCTAAAGTAGCTTGTAGGGCTGTATCTGTTAGGTAGGCTTTTGCAATAGGTGTCAATAAAGCCACGCGGTCATTGGCTTTTTTCACTGCAGCTTCGTCAGTTGAATATTTTGTAATATCCAGTTGCTGGCCAACATACACAGCAAATGCACGAGATGCTTCGTTGTTGGCGCGTACATTCAACAACATACGACGTACATCACCATGTACTAAAATAGAGTCTGCTGGTTTTTCAGGAGATTTCACACCTGTCGCAGAACGACCTTGTAGACGATCAGTCGCATACTGTGCAGCATTTTGGTAAGCAAATTCTGCAGCGCCAATCCCTTGGATACCCATCGATAAACGTTCATAGTTCATCATGACAAACATCGCCGCAAGACCTTCGTTTTCTTTACCAACGATATAACCTTTGGCACCATCAAAGTTCATAACACACGTTGCAGAACCTTTAATACCCATCTTGTGTTCAATTGAACCCGCTGAAACAGCATTACGTTCACCGACTGAGCCATCGGCATTGACATGGAATTTTGGAACGATAAACAATGAAATACCACGTGAACCCGCAGGTGCATTTGGCGTTTTTGCTAACACAAGATGGATGATGTTTTCACACAGATCATGTTCACCACTGGTGATGAAAATTTTCGTGCCTGTAATATTAAATGAACCATCTTCATTCGGCTCTGCTTTGGTTTTAATGATCCCCAAATCAGTCCCTGAATGTGGTTCAGTTAAACACATAGTGCCTGACCATTCACCCGTATAAAATTTTGGAAGATAGGTTTCTTTTTGCTCTTGCGAAGCACGGTCATTAATCGCCATACCTGCACCCACAGTCAGTAGTGGATACAACATAAATGATGGATTGGTACTCCAAATCATTTCGTCAGCAAGTACTGTCAACATTTTCGGCATGTTTTGGCCGCCCCATTCTTCAGAAGCGCCTAAACCCACCCAGCCACCTTCAGCGAATTGTTTAAAAGCGTCTTTAAACCCTGTAGGCGTAGTAACAACACCATTACTAAACTGCGCACCACCTTCTTCATCGGCTGTACGGTTCAAGTCTAGAATAACGTTTTTAGAAAACTTAGCCATTTCTTCTAAAATGGCATTTGCAGTCGCCATATCAATATGAGCTAAGTTTTCATTTGACTGCCAGAACTCATCTGCATTGAATACATCATTTAAGATGAAGTCCATGTCCTTTAACGGCGCATTGTATATTGGCATTGTACTTTCCTTTTCTACAGGCTTTGTCAGCGTCTTTGACAAAGTACTTTTTTAAAGTTGCACGCTCCCGCACAAAATCATCAAATCAATTTTGTGTGGATTTTTTAAAGATCTGTTTTTTCAGATAGATATCTAAAAAGAATATAGATAATGTGTTTTTACCGACAAGTGAAAAATAACCACCTGATATTTTGAGCAGCATTATTTTATTACACTTAAATAAATTTATTGAGTTGACTAAATTTATAATTGGTAATTGATTAAAACCAAACATAATAGTACCCATAATCATGTTTAATTTAGGTTGTATTAATAACATAACAACCAAGACCGTTTTGTTAAATGCTGCTTTTGTTGTAAAAGCGAAAAGACAATAAATTAAAAAAAATAAAAATGGAATTTTATTTCAAAAAAATGACCTCAAGGGTTCAGTTTTATTGACATTAATTTTATGCTATGAATTCTATATGCTTTACGCACTCTACTAATGTGTTTATTTTTAAACCAATTTATGTAATATTTGAGACCATAGTGGAATGTAAGATTCACAAGATTTAGCTTAAGCTAGGCTTGTTCACCCTCAAGCTGTTTATGGAACAGGTATCATGAGTTCAGTACGCCAACAAAATTTTATCCTTCGCAAGGAAAAAATTTTAGCCATGGCAGAAACCCTGCTATTAGATAATAATCAAGACATCACCTTAAGTGAGTTAGCTTGTGAACTAGATATTGCCAAAGGCACGATTTATAAACATTTTAAAAGTAAAAACCAATTATATTTAGAACTTATTATTTTAAATGAAAAACGATTATTAGAAATTTCAAAAAAATATAATCACGATATTAAAACTTATGTTTCACAATATATGCTTTATAATATGTTGAATTCTAATAGAACTATATTATTACATGTCATTGAAGAACGTCTAACCAATAATGAACGTAAATTAAAAGAGTTATTTGAAGAGCTCTATCGTGTTCGGGAAGAACGTATTATTGAAATTAAGGACATGACCAGTGATTATTTAAAATCACTTGAAAGCGCAATGTCGATTCGTGATTATTTATCCTATATTTGGACTGTCACTTATGGTGCGTCCCTACTCCTCAATTCAACGCATTATCAAAAATCAATTGGTTCACGTGAACGTTTAATCAAGCTATATATTAATCAGGCGCTGATGACGCCAGATAAAATTTCAGCCGTATAAAATTGATTTATAAATAAAAAAGCCGAACAATTGTTCGGCTTTTTTTTCATTAAACAATATCTAGGTTATGCAATCACAGGTGGGAAGCCATCTTCGGTTAAAGCGCTAATCAATTGCTCTGCACTGGCACTAGATTCAACGTCAACTAATTTTGTAGCTACATCAATAGTGACCGTTGCATTTTCGTCTAAGTCTTTAATCGTTGCTGTTACGCTACGGGCACAACCACCGCATGTCATATTATCAATACGAAATTTCATGATATTCATCCTTCTTTTCTAATAACAACACTATAAACCTTGCCACGATTGTAAGGTCAAGCGGATTTAAATCTTTGCTGTATGGCAGCACTCAGCCATGCCCGTTTCGATTTGATTTAAAATCGTACAATCGGCTTGATCATTACCGGCACACCCATCGACAGACTGTTGCAAGATCTCAACCATGGCCTGTAAGTCTGCGATTTTTTGATTTAAGGTCTGGATATGTTTTAACGCCAATGCTTTAACTTCTACACTTTGCCGACTTTGATTTTTCCAAAGCCCAAGTAAATCTTTCATTTGTTCAGAAGAAAAACCTAAATCACGCGCATGTCTTAAGAAACTCAAGGTTTTAATATCGGCTTCCGAGTAAACTCGATAGCCGGCATCGGTGCGCTGCGCATTATTTAACAGCCCAATCGATTCATAATAACGGATCATTTTTGCAGAAATGCCCGAAGCTTTTGCTGCTTGTCCAATATTCATCTCAAGACTCCTGAAAAACTGGCCCTTTAAATGCTTTTAAACGTAAGGCATTCGACACAACAAACACCGATGAAAGTGCCATTGCACCTGCTGCGAACATAGGTGAAAGCAATATGCCAAAGAATGGATATAACACACCTGCAGCGACAGGAATCAATGCTGCATTGTAAATAAATGCCCAAAATAGGTTTTGGCGAATATTATTCATCGTCGCTGTGCTCAGTGCGATTGCTGTCGGCACCATTTGTAAATTACCCGACATAAGCACAACGTCCGCGGCCTCTATCGCCACATCTGTCCCTGTACCAATCGCCATGCCCACATCTGCTTGCGCAAGTGCAGGCGCATCATTAATACCATCGCCAACAAAACATACAACACCATGTTCTTTTTGCAACTGTTGTACAGATTGCACTTTTTGATCTGGCATCACTTCAGCGATCACATGATCAATTTTCAACTGTCGTGCTATGGCAGAAGCAGTATGTCGGTTGTCGCCTGTAATCATGGCCACTTTCAGCCCTAAATCATGCAAAGCTTGAATGGCTGCGAAGGTTGTGGCTTTGATCGGGTCGGCTACAGCAACAATGGCAGCAAGCTGTTGATCAATCGAGACATAGAGCGGGGTTTTCCCTTCATTGCCCATGCGTTCTGCCAGTGCTGAAAAGATTTGTGTTTCTAAACCAAGTTTATGCATCAAATGATCTGCACCAATATAAATGCTTTGTCCTTCAACAACCGCCTGAATCCCAGCACCAGTCACGGAATCAAACTGTTCAACTTCTAAAAGTTGCACTTGCATCTCTTTCGCAGCTTGTACAATGGCATAGGCAATCGGATGTTCAGATTTCTGCTCTACAGAGGCCAATAACTGAAATACGCGATCTTTATCAAAAGCTTCAGTGACTTCAAAATCTGTCAGTTTCGGTTTACCTTCCGTCAATGTCCCTGTTTTATCGACTGCAACCACTTGAGTATTTTTGAGTTGTTGTAAGGCTTCACCTTTACGGAACAATACTCCAAGCTCTGCACCTCGCCCTGTACCGACCATGATAGATGTTGGCGTTGCCAAACCCATTGCACATGGACATGCGATGATCAGTACTGCTACAGCATTGACTAAGGCATAGGTTAAACTCGGTTCAGGTCCAACTACATACCAAACTAAAAAGGTGATCAACGCCAACGCCATTACCACCGGTACAAACCATAACGTGACTTTATCCACCAAAGCTTGAATCGGTAATTTTGAACCCTGAGCCTGTTCGACCATATGGATAATTTGTGCCAAAACAGAATCTTGACCTACCGCAGTGGCTTGTATTTTCAAGGCCCCATTTTGGTTAATCGTTCCACCGACAACTTGATCACCGGCTTTTTTCTCGACAGGAATTGGCTCGCCACTGATCATGGATTCATCAATATAACTGTTCCCAGACACTACAGCACCATCGACTGGGCAACGTTCACCAGGCCGTATTTCAATCAACATACCTGTTTCAACATCACTAATCGGCAAATCTATATAGCTACTAGATTGCTCAACACGTGCAGTTTTGGGTTGCATGCCGACTAAGTATTGAATAGCTTGCGATGTTTTACCTTTGGCTTTCGCCTCCATAAAACGCCCCAACAGAATCAACGCCACAATTACTGCAGCTGCTTCAAAGTACACATGAACGGTACCTTGCGGTAATAATTGCGGAGCAAATGTTGCAACACAAGAAAAACTATAAGCAGATAAAGTCCCGACTGCGACCAAAGAATTCATATCCGGGGCAAGTCGGGCAAGTGCTGGTATGCCATGCAGATAAAAGCGTCTTCCGGGTAGGATTAAGACCAAAGTGGTTAATATAAACTGAATATACCAACTATTTTGTGTCCCTAAATTATGCGCAATAAAATGATGAAAAGCTGGAATCATGTGTGATCCCATTTCCAAGATAAAAACTGGAACAGCAAGTACCAATGCGATGATTAAATCACGTTTGAGTAATCGAGCCTCATCGGCTTTTTTTTCTGCCATTGTCGGTTGTTGCTGCGTAGCAACGGTCGCACTATATCCCGCTTTTTTAACTGCCGCGATCAATTCTTGTGTTTTTGAAGTGGGAGCCTGAACAAAGGCTTTTTCACTGGCTAAATTTACCGTTGCTTTACTGACACCTTCTACAGCGTTTAAGGCTTTTTCAACCCGTGCTACACATGAAGCACAGGTCATTCCATCAATATTTAATTCAATATTGGGCTGTGCAATATGAAAACCAGCTTTTTCTACGGACTTCGCCAATGCAGAATTTTCAACAGATACCAATGCTGTAATCGTGGCTTTTTCAGTTGCCAAATTCACTTTTGCATCTATGACTTCTGGAACTGTCTTTAATGCTTTTTCAACACGTGCAACACACGATGCGCAAGTCATCCCTTCAATTTCAAGTTCAATCTGCTTTTGTGCAACGCCAAAACCTGCCTTTTCAACGGCCTGAATTACAGCAGGATAATCCACATTTTTATCACTCTGAACATGTGCTGTTTCAGTGGCTAAATTCACTTGAGCATCAGTGATGCCATCGACTTTTTTTAAGGCTTTTTCAACCCGTGCCACACAAGAAGCACAGGTCATCCCTTCAATAGCAAGTGTGCCATCAAAAAGTTTGCGTTCTGTCGAATCTATCATGGCAACATCCCAATCATATGTGCTTGTTTTAGGCTATAGCTTAAACTTTACCACAATGGGAAGGTCAAGTTTTTCTGACTCACAGCAAGGCTTTTCTTTAAGGTATAAAGAATTGCGAAGATTTAAAAACATAATCAATAATATTGAATAATGATTATTCAATTAGTTTATTTTTCTGATATTAAAACTACACCTTTCCTCATTATTCAGTAAGATAGAGATTCGTGACCACCAAACGAATTACTCTCTTTCGCATGTACAAACTGTCGAACATTTGCTTTAACTGCGCATATTTGTGTGCTTTTTTATTTTTAATTTTAAGTTGGAGTCTAGATCATATTGATGTTTGGCTCACTCAAGTGGTTATCCCTGCTGTCACGATATGCATACTCTTAGGCTTCCTGTTTAAATATATCGCTCGAAAGTTAGGATATTAGGACTTACGCACTATCATTTATAGATTCTCTGTGGTAGCAGATGATTTTTATCGAGAATAAAGTCATCAATGAAGTTTTTGATAATTGGTCTAAATAATTTCTTCTGCCAACGATATATATTT